>JALVEG010000300.1 GCA_027031145.1 Saprospiraceae bacterium
GGCTATGAAACTTTGGCTAATAATACCATTGGAAAAGATAATTGTGCTTTTGGAATTCAAGCATTAATAAATAATACTAAAGGTGACAGAAACTGTGCTTTTGGTGATTATGCTTTATATCTAAATAATTTTGAAACAAGTTTTCCTTTTGGAGATTACGGCAATGAAAACTGTGCTTTTGGCTATAATTCATTATATAATAACAAATCGGGTGATAATAATACGGCAATAGGTTATGATGCTTTTTCTGAAGGTAGCTCTTATAACAATTCCGCAGGAATAGGATATGATGCAGAACCAGGAGGAAGTAACAGAATAATGATTGGAAACAGTTCCGTAACATGGATAGGAGGACACTCAACATGGCACAATACTTCGGATGCGCGTATCAAAAACAATGTAAAAGAAGATGTAAAAGGATTGGATTTTATAATGAAATTGCGCCCTGTCACTTACAATATAGATAAGGATAAACTGGATGCCCTGATAGGCACCGTTGATTCAAGTGATTATGCTGAAAAATATGATGTGGAAAAAATAAAGCAAAGCGGTTTTATCGCCCAAGAAGTTGAGCAGGCAGCACAAGAGGCGGGATATGATTTCAGTGGAGTGTGCAAACCCAGAGGTGATGTTAAATATTATAGTCTTGCTTATAGTGAATTTGTAGTTCCCATAGTCAAAGCTGTACAAGAACAGGAACAACAAATACAAAGACACAGAAACACAATACAGAACCAACTAGAGCAAATAGAAAAACTAAACAATCAAATACAGATTCTCCGGTTAAATCTCGATAATCAAAAGCAAGTAAATCAAAATCAGGAAAAGAAAATACAAGAATTAGAGAAAGAAATCCTGATACAACAAAAAGAATTTGAGATATTAAAAGTACAAAATACTGAAATACTTAAAAGATTAGAAGCACTGGAAAAGAAATAAAATCGATTTTTTTACATCCAGTGCCCGGGTATCCACCTCCATCCTCCGGGAACTTTTTTCCAATGACCTGCTACCCAGGTTTTACCTGCTATTCTTTTTTTGCAATGTCCCTTAATCCAAATATATCTATGTCCGTTCCATTTCCAATGTCCCTTGACCCAAATTCTTCGAGGCCCACATTTTTTAGGAACTATAACTTTTGCTGCAGGAGGAGCTTTTTGAACAACAACAACATTATTGTTTTGCGGAACAGGTTGTTTTACTACTACAGTCCTTCTTGTACAGGAAGAAAGAAGAAGAGTAAAAATAATAAATGCTAAAAAATAAATAAATTTTTTCATGATAAATGATTTTAACTAAAAAATAGTACTTTACAGGATTTAATAAAAACGATATTTCCCCTGTGTTAATACAAAAAATGATTATTGCAAAGGTAAAACTAAAAGAATTATTATAAAATAGCAATTGAGTATTCAGTCAATTTTGCCGAATAAAGAGCATAATTATTTAGTGATTGCTAAAAATACCATATAAAAAACATTATTATACAATGATTGAGATGCACCTTGTCAAATTTTTTTGACATAAAAGTAAATAGCGAACACACCCAACTGATAACATTCTCTTTCCATTGATTTTATAGATAAAAACGAAAATTCCTAAAGGGGATAAACGTGATTAGCCGCCGGTGAAACCAGTGGTATGTATAGAGGGGAACAACTCCGGTACCTGTCCCTTTGGGATCTGTCCCTTTGGGAATGGAGTTGAATGTATTATATTTATTAAAACAATTGTGATTTTTTCGGGAAATAATAAAAAAATAATTAAAAAAATACACTTTATTATCTGTAAAATAGCCCTGATCAACATTTTTTTGCATTTTTTGTATTAACTTTGTAATCAAAGCATTAAGATATTTAATATTTAAAACGAATTAATTATACAAGCACTTTAATGAGACTATAATAATAAGAATGTTTCTTTGAGCAAAGACATTGACTTCGGATATTCAATAATTTTTAAAATGTTTTAAAATGTTCGCTCAAACGGATAAAATCCGGGAAAAAAGAAACAAAAAACCAACTTTATTTTTTAAGAACCAATTGATAATATCCGCTACAAAATTCCTGCATTTTACGGATATTAAAGACATCTTATATCTTAAATTCAAGAGCTATTCTGGAAAAATAAAAAGGAAAGACAGTTTATTAAATCAATCTTTCAATCTCCCAATAAATTATCACCATTTATCAAAAAATAAATATTTTATAACATCTTACAAAACCTTTTAAAATGAAAAATATTAACTTAACACCCGACAGTAATCAAAACATCTTAGCTATGATAAGATTTTTGATTTTTTCTGCTTTGATACTTTTTCCGCTATTTGCCCAATCGCAAAATGTGGGTATTGGAACTACTACACCACAAGGCGAACTTCATATTAGTCGCCTGTATCAATATCAGGGAGTAACTTTTAATGGTACCGGACTTGATGATATAAACGTAGATGTAACGGGTTATAACGGTACAATTGAAAGAACTTATATAGTCAAAGTTTCCAGTGACGGTACGACAGTTATAGATAAATTTGATTGGAGCGATGATAATGGTTCGACCTGGACTACCGATGTTGATATGTCCGAATCACCAATATCACTGAGTTATGGAATAGAAGTTTATTGGGATAATGATTCAGGACATACATACAATGATCAATGGTCTTGGACTATAGATGCTAGTTATCCTGATGGACTGATTGTTAAAAATGCACAAGTAGGTATTGGTACCACTACGCTTTCGGAAAGACTTACCGTAAATGGTGCCGTTACCTTGGGCAACAGTACAGGTACTACTGCAGGATCTATCCGCTGGAATGAAAATACTCAGGATTTTGAAGGATACAACGGTACAGATTGGTTGTCATTGACTAAATCAAATTCACCATGGGGCATAGTAGAACCGGTAAAAACATATGAAAATGCAGCACTTCCAGCTTCCGATGGGGCAGCAAATGATTATTTTGGATACTCTGTATCCATTTCCGGGATCGATGCTATAATAGGAGCTTATGGGAATGATGATAACGGCTCTGAATCCGGTTCTGCCTATATCTTTTGTCGTAACGATATAGGCTGGATAGAACAGACAAAACTCACAGCTTCCGATGGGGAAGCAGAAGATTGGTTCGGCAGTTCTGTATCCATCTCCGGGAACTATGCTATAGTTGGGGCTCATGGGGTTGATGATAACGGTTCAAAATCCGGTTCTGCCTATATATATTATCGCAGCGATACGGGCTGGACAGAACAGGCAAAGCTCACGGCTTCAGATGGAGCATATGAGGATCATTTCGGCGGTTCTGTATCCATCTCAGGAGACTATGCCATTATAGGAGCTGTTGATGATGATGATAACGGCTATGAATCCGGTTCTGCCTATATCTTTTATCGTAGCGGGTCAAGCTGGACAGAGCAAGCAAAGCTCACTGCTTCCGATGCACAAGTATCTGATTGGTTCGGCGGTTCCGTATCCATCTCAGGGGACTATGCTATAGTTGGGGCTCCTGGGGTTGATGATAATGGCAATAACTCCGGCTCTGCCTATATATTTCACCGTAGTGGGTCAAGCTGGGTACAGCAGACAAAGCTTACAGCTTCCGATGCAGCGGAGGGAGATTATTTCGGCTACTCCGTATCCATTTCCGGGGACTATGCTATTATAGGGGCTTTTAAGGATGATGATAACGGTACTGATTCCGGCTCTGCCTATATATTTTATCGTAGCGGGTCAAACTGGACACAGCAGGCAAAGCTCACTGCTTCCAATGCGGCAGAGTTTGATCATTTCGGCTGCTCCGTATCCATTTCAGGAGACTATGCTATTATAGGGGCTCATGGGGATGATGATAACGGCTCTGATTCCGGTGCAGCGTATATATTTGAGCATTAGATGATATAGTTTGAATATTATTAATTTTTGATTGAAAAAATATAGTTTTTTCATGCAGACACTATAATATATACTTTGATAAGGGGATATCTAAAAGATCAAAATGCAGAAATACAGGAAAGATTAGAAGCACTGGAAAAGAAATAATATCCTTCTTCTTTCTTTCTATTGTTTCAATATCTTATAAGTCTCTCCTTTGTTTGTTTTAATAAAATAAACACCCATCGGATAAGTACGCAAATCCATATAGATACCACCATTTACCTTTTGATATATAGGTTTAAAGTACTTTCCTTTGCCATTAAATATTTGAAATTCCAAACCGGAAACTTCTCCTGCGATAAAAAGATTACCTAATGTTGGATTTGGTGATATTTCCAGGGATTTATTGGAACATCCAAAAATATTAATGACATTCGAATACTTGAAACTACCATCTTTATCAAACATTTTCAGGCGATAATATGCATTTCCTCTCAATGGAGCTTTATCTGTAAAAGTATAATTTTGCTTCTGTTTTGAATTTCCTGCTGCTTTTATAGTAGCCACTCTATTGAAATTACCATATTTCCCTCTTTCTATTTCAAAAGATTCTGAATTTATCTCGATAAGAGTCGTCCAGCTAAGTGTTACTCTGGCATCATCACAAGATTTGTAATTATTGATCTTTCCACTGAAATTTAATAATTCAATAGGCAAAGAGTTATTAACTAAAATAACTTCATAAATTGTATTTGCTGCAACAGAATTTGAAGTATTCATAGGAAAGACATCTGCTGCCCCTGCTTCCAGTCCTCCGAAAATATACCCTACGGTGATACTATCTCCGGTTAATTGGCTCATATCTATAATTCCATGTCCTGATACCGGTAATGTCTCATCTAAAAATAATTCTGCTCCCGCTCCTACATATACCGGCATTTCCTTTGAAAATACACTTTCCGAATATACACCTGAAGAATTACGGGTAACCCTGCTAATCGTTTTAACAAAAGGGACATCTGCGTCATCAATTTTATTGCCGTTTGCATCATAATAGTATTGAGCGATACCTCCAAAAAATATGCTATGCATTTCATTATTATCAGGATCATACATCGCTAATTTAGCAGATTGATAATGGCTGAATTCCTGTTTAAAAGTAGCTTCGGGAATTACCGTATAACCTGTGGATTTTATTTCAATAGGATTATAGAAAACTCCGTCTGAAGGAGTGAAAACACCACTGGATACCATATATCCGTAAGAGCCGTCAGGATAAATCTGCGATATCAGATTATAATCACGCCTGTGAAATTCCGGGTCAGATGTCGCTGTATAATCCGTAATAGATATATTAGTACCGTCATTTAATATTTTAAATTTTCTTATTTCGGAAGAATATGCCGGATTAACCATTTGCGTATATCTTTGTTGCAATTCCATTCCTCCAACCAAATAAAAATAATCACCGATTTTACCCAACTGTCCTCCAGCCAATTGCATTCTTGAATCCGATATTTGAATAAAATCCCCTGTAATAGAAGTTCCGTTTATAATATGATCTATTAAGTTGGGAACATTTATAGCTGTAAGATAACCATAAGTAACATGATTACCTGCATTGTCCTGTCCATAACCTCCTGCTATATAAAGATAGTCTCCATCCTGGTAAAAATTTGTATTTGTACTGCTCATTTGATCTTGTAATGAAGTTGAAAGACCGGTAAAATCCGTTGACCAGGATTGCATAGCTTCGGGATCTGCAACATAAATAGTCTTATTGCTATTGCTTGAAGGAAAAGCAGGATTATTTGGACCTCCTCCTCCTCTATGCATTCCATCAACCCTCCCGGATATAATCAACCATTTGCCTCCGGATTCTCCGGCAGCATATGAATGTACTCCGTCAAGACCGGGAATGGTAAAAGATTTCAACGCTATATCATAAGTAAAAGACTGAGCATTGGTCATGCCAATTAGCATGAAGAAAAAGCCAGTCAAAAATAATGACTTGAATAATAATTTTGATTTCATAATATTACGATTTTAAATTCTGTTTATATTATAACACATAGACTTACTATAAGTTATGCAACCGGGTTGCAAAATCACAAATCTTCTTTGATATATTTATTGTAACTACTCAGGTAGAATCATTTTGTTTGAAAAAACCTCTTTTTTCATTTCAAAAGCATCCTACCTGAGTAGTTCCCATTTATTTTATTTTATCATTTACAATGATCAGTCTGTTGCTTTTTTCATAACTGAAATAGCTTATCAGCCAGTTTATTCCAACCAGGATCTTATTTTTAAATCCGCTTATTGATATTAAATGTATGAATGACCATATAAGCCAAGCAAAATATCCTGCAAATTTATATCGACCTATATCCGCTACGGCTCTGTGCCTTCCTATGGTTGATAAAGATCCTTTGTTTTTGAACTTGAAAAAGGAAGATCTTTTGTTTGACAGTTTATTTTTAAAATTTTGTGCCAGATATTTGCCTTGTTGGATAGCCGCTTGTGCTATTTGAGGATGTCCATGAGGAGTTTCTTCTGAAATAAGAGCTGCTACATCTCCGATGGAATAAATATTTTCGTATCCTTCAACCTGTAAATAGCCATTTGTCTTTAACCTGTTTCCGGGGGCTATCGATCCGGTATTTATGCCATTTGGAAATTGTCCTTTTATACCGGCTGTCCAGATAATATTTTTAGAAACGATCTTTTTGCCGCTTTTGGTTATAATGAGATCATCCTTGTAATCTATCACCATTTCATTCAATAAAATATCTATATCCAGATCTTTTAAATATTTTAATGCCGATAATGAAGATTCTTCTGACATTGTTCCCAGTATTTTATCTGTTCCTTCTATAAGATATATTTTCATTAAGGAAGAAGAATATTCGGGATAATCTTTCGGAAGAATATATCTACGGAATTCTGCCAATGCTCCCGCCATTTCAACCCCTGCAGATCCTCCTCCTACAATAACAAAACTCGATAACTTTTTTCTTTCTTCAATATTACAACAGCTGGTCGCTTTTTCAAGATTGAGCAACATTTGATGTCTTATATTTATTGAATCCCTGATATCTTTCAATCCCAGACTTTGTTCTTCAATGTTTTGTAATCCGAAAAAATTAGTTGCCGTTCCGGTTGCTATTACCAGATAATCATAATCAACCGAACCAATATCGGTTATGATAGTTTTATTGGAAGTATTGATTTCCTTTACATTTGCATTTTTATAAATAACATTTTTAAATCCATGGATCTGTTTTCTAAAAGGAAAAACTATACTATCGGGTTCCAATCCGCTGGTAGCCACCTGATATAACAGGGGTTGAAATTGATGAAAATTGTTTCGGTCAATTAAAATGAGCTGATAACCGGTATTCTTCAACCCTTTTACAAATTCAAGACCGGCAAATCCTCCGCCAATTATCACGATTCTCGGGTATTTGCTTTTGGGTAAACATATTTTATTTACATAAATGACTTCTTTCATTTCTGCTTTTTGTTATTATGAAAAAACTTTTAAATTTGATGTATTTTCGTGGGTGCATTTCATTTTTTCGCTTTTTCCACACTTAGCCTCTAACTCCTAAAGGAGAACCCAACCCGCAATGCGAAAAAATGAAATACACCTGTTTTCGTGCAGACACTATTTAGTTATTGAGGGACAATACTAGCCAACATTATTTATCTCTGTCAAGAACAGTTTGTACTATTTTTATTTGAACATGATTGTCCAATCCTTCAATCTTATTTTCAAAATCAAGATCATTTAAATCCAAATTAAAATTCATACTTAAAACACAGGAATATATATCACCGAAAACATGTACAAGTTGTCCCTCTCCTGTGATATATATATCATCACCAGGTTGATCAACATAGCCCTTTACACCAAAATTCAAAGGTTTATGCCTATTTGTTTCGATATAATCCAGTCCCAATTCTCCTTTATAAACTATAAAATCATTTTTTAAATCTCTAAAGATCTCATCCAAAGAATCTATTCCCGTATGTAATGATGATTTTTCTAACCTTAAAGTAAATTCAGTTGTTTCATAATTAAGAAAAATCGCGAGATTATTACTTCTTGCTATAAAAGGGGTTTCATTTATAGTTCCTCTAATATAAATATTCCCGTTTGTCGTTGCATATTTTTTTTGTGCGTTTATATTGTTAAATAAACTTACAAGAAAAAAAATTGATATTATTAAATATGGTTTTCTCATCATTATTTTATGTATTTATGTTCTAAATTCAGAATTGAATTTCTATCATCAAATTGTTTATTGAATATCTTATCAAATGAATAAACAAATGCCAATTGTACCCTGTTTTCACTTTCTCCAAACAAGGTCTTTGCAATACCGTTGTTTTTAATATACCTGTATTGAACGCCTATATCAAAATTTTCGCCTAAGCGGTAAAATGCATTTCCGACAAAAATAAGCTGATCTGTATCAGTATCGGTAAAAGTCCTGTATCCTGCTCCAACGGAGATCTGATAATCAAGTCTTTCATATTTTTGTTTAATATACCTGATCATACCAAATAATGAAGTTGATTTTGATCTGGTATAATCGGAGTAATCAGCAATATTTGTCACTTCATCAAGTCCAAAATTATAGATTGACTGAAATTTAAAATCGATGAAATTTACAGGATCCGGTTTTAAATTTAAAGTAGTAGAGAAAATCAGATATTTTAATGAAGACTCAATGCTGTTGTTATTTGTAAAATAGTTATTGAAACTTATACCGATGTCCTGTAAAAAATTTCTGTTCCATTTCTGACTTTCAGGGATCTTATATTGCAATGCAAATCCCATTGAATTCAATTTAAAATCATCAGGAGAACTATTGTTGTAAAAATTTTCTCCGTGCAATGATACCAGGATCCTCTGCTTGACAATTCTTGTGTATTCCAGCACATTTGCATATTGATCTCTTTCAGTGTTATCACCATTTGAGAACGGATTCAATGTATATATGAATTTCATGGCATCATCATCCCTTAGTGTGGGGAACTCATTCAAAATGGTCAAAGCAGTAGATCTTCCGATCTTGAAAATATTCTTTTGATCTTCAACTTTAATAAACACATTGTTGAAATACACTTGTCCCAAATTTGAATTTGCGTCAGGAAATTGAAAACCAACAACAAAATCTGATCTCCAGCTATTATAAAGCTTTTGTTTCAATCCCAAAAGCAATTGAGTATCTGAAAAATCTGAAACGGCATTGGATTCCTCCGAATTTATATTCAAATTGCCGGAAACAACACCTTTTGCACCGATCTCAAATTCAGGAGTGATCTGTGCGGTGAGTATTCCTGACGTGAAAATGGAAAGGAATAAAATAAATATATAAAATTTCATTTTTTTCATTTGTTTAAAATTTTAAAGTAATATTATATAGTGTCTGTACGAAAATTATTATAATTTCAAAAATTGTCTGTTTTCATGCAGTCACTATTTATAAAAAAAGTTATAACAGGTATTATGGGTTTATTTCATTTTTTCGCTTTTCCCTTTCTTTGCCTCTGACTCCTAAAGGAGAACCCAACCCGCAATGCGAAAAAATGAAATGCACCTGATATTACTCATCCAAGGCGATTTTAGGTAATTTATCATCACCGAATAACATATTTTTCATATTATTTTTTTCACCGGATTTCATATCCATTTTCATACCTTTTTTCCCTGCATTTGGATTGAGCATTGGATTTCCTGAATGTTTTGTGATGATCAATTCATCTTCAGGCAGATCATCATAAACCAAAGCCAACAAATTACCGCCCGGATAAAGTCCGTTATTGGTTACTTTTCGTACATCATGATCATGAAATGTCCAGATACCTCTGTTTTTACCTTCTATAATTATATCGTAAGTTTTTCCCGGAGCCAAAGGAACGGTATTCCTTTTCCAAGGATGCTCTAATGGTACACCGTCATCAGCTACCATCCAGAAATCATGTCCGTGCAAATGAAGATTATGCGTTTCTGCTCCTGCATTTATCAGCCGTACACGAATATTTTCTTTTTCTTTTATAAATAAATATGGTGTACTCGGATATGATTTTCCATTTACCGTAAACCAGTTGGCTTGAGGTAATTCCGAATTTGATCTTCTATTGGTTGCATAAGGCGGTAAATATCCGTTTTCTATGCTTTGCTCCAATTGTTCTTTATTATCAAAAACAGCCCATTGCTCATGATTGAATCTGCCTTGTTTCATAAGATAACTTCTTTGCTTCATTCTTTCCAGCATTCCATTCATTTCATCTCTTACATAATTGGTATCATGAGAAGAATAAACCAAAGTATATTCCCTTGTATATGGAAATCTTTTTTTAACAGGATCATCATCGTTTTCAACTATCAGACTTCCAAACATTCCTGCTTGCATATGCATCAGGGTTCCCCAATGGCAATGATAGAAATGTGTTCCTTCCGGTTCGGCGACAAATTCATAAATAAATGTATTTTTGGGCATTACAGGCAATTGTGTTACAAAAGGTACACCATCCATTCTCCATGGAACATACATACCATGCCAATGGATGGTGTGGTTCAGGTCTGTTTTATTGATAAATTTCACTCTGACTTTATCACCGGCCTTTACTCTTATTTCCGGACCGGGGATCATATCGTTAAATGCCAGGGTATGATATTTATAACCGGGAGCAGGTTCATGAATATGAATATCTATATATAACTCAAACTCTTTCCATCCATCATTCATTTTATATGCTAATGGTTGGACTAAACGCTTCTTATTTTCTGTTTTAGCTGTATTTGACAATAGATTTCCCGGAAAAAATACCATACCGGCAGTTGATACTGCACCTGTTGTTAAAAAATCTCTTCGTTTCATTATTATTCTTATTTAAAATTATTGTAAAAGAAGGAAATTAAACCTCCGATTATTCCCCAAAAGATAAAGGAAATAAAAATACCCAAAATACTTTCAAAAACAGGAATATCCATTCTGATAATATTTGTAAAATCCATTCCGTGAAATAAGATATTTGCAATTTTGACCAAAGCATCTTTTCCAAGTATTAAAACCACTAAAATACATGCTGTGTAAACTATTGCTCCGACAATTCCCGAAGCGATCCCGAATCTTTTAACATCTATCTTATTCATGACAATAAATTTCTTTTCATTTCTTCATATTCGTCTTTTGTTATCTCTCCGTTTGCATATCTTTTATCCAAAATATCCAAAGCTGTATCTTCTTTGTCTCTATCTGTTTTATTTCCTCCAATAAAAACACTTTTATTGTAAAAAATTACTGCGAGGATTATTATTATCAATACGATCCACCAGATAAAGTGCATTCCGAAAAACATATTATTGTAATCATGCATAACTATTGTTTTTAAGGTTAACTAATTTTCTTTAATACAAAGATATGCCATTGTTCCCCTAAAGCTTGTGCATAATTCTGGCTATATTGTATCTAATTTTTTGCGAATCCCTATTTTTTTAAATTCAGTAGGAGTCATTCCTGTAACTTGCTTGAACTGTCTCGACAAATGCTGCGGGCTGCTATATTCCAGATCATATGAAATCTCACTCAAAGTCAATTCATTATAAACCAAAAGTTCTTTAACTCTTTCAATCTTTTGTTCGATTATGTAATTTTCAATGGTCTTCCTTTCGGTTATTGAGAACAATTTACTTAAATTGGAATATTCCATTCCGGTATTTAATGCCAAGAACTCAGAGAAATTCTGATAATAAGGCTTTTCTCTTCCATAATGAACATGCTCAATTATTAATGTTTTAATTTGATTAATAATTTTTTCTTCCTTTGCTTCAAGTAATTCAAATCCTTCTTTCTTAAGTATCTTTTCTATTTCTTCTTTTTCTTTCCCGGTAACAGGCTTTTTAAAGTGTATTTTTCCAAGTTCAATACTTTCAAATTCAAAATTATGCTTTGTCAATTCTTCTGTGATTACTTTAATACACCTGCCACATACCATATTTTTAACTGATAATTCGTTTTTATTCTGATCCATTTTTATCGTTATTTATTAACATAAAGGTAACTACTCAGGCAGGGTTCTTTTGAGATGAAAAAATTCAATTTTTTTGACAGATAAAGCTCATTTTTTGAAGGCATAGTGGAGCTACGTCGAAAAAAATAGCTGAAATATGGCAAAAAAAGAGTTTTTTTCAATCAAAATGATTCTACCTGAGTAGTTACACATAAAGGGTAATACCAAATAAACTCCATAATGACGTATATATTCCGGTTTAATTTTCCGATATCAATCTTGAAAAATTAATTCTATAATATTTATGCGTCATTCTAAAATTTATTTGGTATAAACTGCTCAGATAAAATGCTTCTTATTCATTTTTTTCCTTATCCGGGCAGCACCCAATATAACAAAAACTAACCATTATATCAAATTATATATCAATTTTTTATCCTTATTTTTTATAAATTCTTTTAAAATAGTTAAAATACACCAAAAACTATTCAATTATCATCTTTTCACTATATATCTTTTCACCGGTATATACTTTTATCAAATACAATCCTTTTGAATATTTGAATACCGGGATAGAATACATATTGCTGATCTCATTTTTATCAACAACATGGTATGACAATATCCTGCCGCTTTCATCGATCACGGAATATGCATTGATCCTTTCTTTCTTGTCCTGAAGTTCCACTGTTATATACATAGACCTTGCAGGATTAGGATAAAGCAGTAAGCCTTCTCCGGAATTTATATCATTTGTTGCCGTACTGTTGTCAACAACCACAAAAGCACCCATCATACCGCCATCTTCATGTTTAAGCATGTGGCAATGATACATATAGGGAATCGAATCATTGGAAAAATGATCAAATTTGGTAATTATCCTCATAGTAGTGTGCATACCGGGAACAAGATAAGTATCTTTTTTCCCTTTGGCATAAGCAGGAGGAGGATTGCCGTTGATATCCAGAATAAAATATCCTACATCGTGAAGATGAAAAGGATGTGAAATGGGAGTATTATTCGTAATAGTCCAAATTTCAGTATTGTTCAAAGGGATGGTAATATTGATAATATCCATATCAAAACTTACACCATTGATATAAAAATCTCCGTTGAGCTGATTTGGCCCCGGGCTTTTGGATCTGAAATCAAAATTTCTTGTCTGGTCAACATGATTTTGATTCAGTGGCTGCTCGCCTGCCAAAACAGCAGGAATATGATTAACAGGATTATCGTTTTGATGTCCGACAACAAAATTAAGAACATTGAAATCATTTCCGTTCATCGGGTTTGGATTATATCCTTCCAATTGCATACCCGGTCCGGGGGCAGGATATCTGGCTCCGTATATTCCACTTGGTAATTCGGAAGCAAAACTCATCAGGTTCAAAGACTTGCCTTCCATACCTGTAAAATCAACCAGTATTTCCGCTCGTTCCCCGTTTGATAACGGTAGTCTTGTCAATTCAACGGGTTTTTCAAGCAATCCACCGTCTGTTGCTATCAAATAAAACTTCTTGTTTCCTTCAAGGCCGAAATTGAAAGTTCTTTGAGAAGAACCGTTAAGCAATCTAAACCTTACCACTTGTGCAGGTACATCGAGATAAGGGTCTATTGTAGCATTGACCATAAGTACATCGTCAGCGTTGGTATGGTGCAATATTTGGTAATCATTATCAAAATTCTTTGTTTGTACAGCAAGAGGAAAATCATCAACTCCATAAGTGCGCGGAAGATCAAATCCGGCTTCTTCATCATCTTTGACAATGATAAATCCTGCAATTCCTTTACTGACATGTTCGTCTGTATATGTATCAAGATGCGGATGATACCAACATGTACTTGCTCTGTTGATAACTTCATATTTAGGATTCCATGTATCTCCCGCTTCAATGATCATGTGAGGTCCTCCATCATTTTCAGATGAAACCTGCATGCCATGCCAGTGAAGAGTAGTTCTTTGATTAAGATCATTTTTAACTTTAATATCCAGAAAGTCTCCTTTGTTTACTATGAGGGTTGGTCCTAAAACAGGACCGTTCACTCCCATGGTATAAGTTTTGTGTCCCGGAAAAAATTCAAATTCACCGTTTTGCAAAGTCAGATTGATATCTGTACCACTGATAGTTCCCGGAATTATGAGTTTATTCCCTGCCGGTGATGAACTTTCAATGGTAAAAGGATCACTTACGCTATCATAATCCGTACCCTGATTGTCCTGGACAACTCTTATTTTTGCAGAATTAGTACCGACATCGGGTATTGTCCATGAATAACTTAATGTATTAACATTGATATTTTCTTTTATGACCTCCCATGTAGCTCCATTATCCGAAGTAAAATACAGATCCCAGTTTTGAGTATTATGTGCAATTGTGACTTTCCATTTAATGTTTATCGTTTCACCCGGAGTAAAAGATTCTCCTCCTGTTGGATATTCGAGTTTGCAATGTGCATTAGCATTCATAGTAAACAGCGCTATGAATAATGTTGATAGTAATGTAATTCTCATTTTTTTCATATTTATTTATTTAATTAGTTTACAAATTTATTTGGGTTTATCTTCGCCCTAAATCCCTTTCGTTATGACACATCTTTTAGCAAAAAAATTTAATATTTATCATAACGAAGGCTATATTTATATTTTGGTCAAAAGTTGTCTGTTTATGTACATAAATAGTAACTACGCAAGTTAAATATTTGGTACAAATAAAGTGAAATATGTCAAAACTCCATATTTGTATAATAATATTTTCATAACTTTTTATTTAGAACCCACCTCAATCCTCCCTTACAAGGGAGGAAGTTGCAACCCGCAATAGCACCGCTTTTTTCACAAAAAAATCCCATTTAGTTATAAAACAAGATAGTTTTCAAATAGCTATTTTTATTAATCAATCACCTCCACTTCTCCCTTCCTTTTGTGAGGGAAGGGCCGAGGATGGGTGCTAAAACCGGAATCAATTCTCTCATGAGAAAGCTTTCGTTATTACACTTATTAAAAGATGTGTCATAACGAAAGCCCTAAATTCCATTCTCCTACTTATAAACATCATTACTAATAATGAGCTTATCACATCAGACCAAGCTACACATTTCCCTTCTCTGTTCTATCCTCACCCTAAATCCCTCTCCTTTTATTTAGTTTCCTGTCCTATATTTAACCATCTCCCAAAAGGAGAGGGACTTTTCCTTCCCCATTCTTGAAAAACTTCGTTCTTAAATTAATTTTATACTCTTCTCTATTCTCTCACTCCCCCCTTCTCCTTTGACCTGATTCTTTCTTTAATAACTATTTAGTTTTTCAAAGGAGAAGGGGCCGGTTTACCCTGTGAAATCCTTTATAACGGATATTTCATCAGGGGGGTTGAGGTTCAACAAATATCCTCGCCCTAAATCCCAGGGCAGGACAGTTCTAGTTTACTTTTGCTATACTCGCCTCCCAGCCTCCTAAAGGAGGTGCATCAACCCGCACTATATCTATGCCTTATAATTGCGGGTGGATTTCCCCTTTAGGGGATAAAGGGGCAAGTGTTGCAAAACTGTCCAGCCCTGCTCTAAATCCCTCTCCTTTTATTTCATTTTTCCTTATTCTTTAGTTTTTCCCTGAAAGGAGAGGGACTTTTCCTTCCCCCTTTATGAAAAACTTCTTTTATTAATTTAACTCTAATCTCTTTTCAATTCACTCACTCCCCACTTCTCCTTTGACTTGATTCTTTCTTGAGTAACTATTTAGTTTTTCAAAGGAGAAGGGGACAGGGGTTGAGGTTCAAACATCACAGTTTTATATTTCTCAATCTCAACGAGTTCATTATTACAGATACAGAACTGAAACTCATTGCTGCAGCTGCGATCATCGGTGATAATAATAAACCGAAAAACGGATACAATACTCCTGCCGCAATCGGAACTCCCAAAACATTATATACAAAAGCAAAAAACAGATTTTGTTTTATATTCTTCATTACTGCATGAGCCAGATTTTTAGCTTTTACTATTCCCAGCAGGTCTCCTTTTATCAGTGTAATTCCTGCTGTTTCTATCGCAACATCGGTACCTGTGCCCATTGCAATACCTATATCTGCCTGTGCCAATGCCGGAGCATCATTTATACCATCTCCTGCCATTGCTACTACTTTGCCTTCTTCCTGTAAAGATTTAATGACTTTCAATTTATCTTCCGGCAAACATTCAGCCTGAAATCCGGATAGATGCAATTGATCTGCTATGGATTTAGCTGTGTTTTTATTATCTCCCGTCAACATTATCACTTCAACTCCTTGTTTTTGCAAGATAGAGATTGCTTGTTTACTGGTTTCCTTAATGGGATCTGTAATACTAACATAACCGACTATGTTCTTGTTTACTGAAATATAAGATATTGTTTTCCCATGTTTTTGTTCTTCCTCGACTTTTTTAATGATTTTCAAATTGTGGATCGCTTTGATCTGTTCCATCAATTTTATATTTCCCATTGCAATTTCTATCCCTGAAATATATCCGGTTACTCCTTTTCCTGAAACAGAATCAAAATCATTCACTTCTTCCAAAGAAATATTTTTGTTTTTTGCATATCGAACTATTGCTTCAGACAAAGGGTGTTCACTGTATTTACTCAATGATGCAATATATTTTAATATTTTGTCATCTTCTGCAGGATCTTCTGATACGACTTTTTCCACTGAAGGTTTTCCTTCGGTAATAGTTCCGGTTTTATCAGTTATCAAAACATCTACTTTATTCATTTTCTCAAGTGCCTCGGCATTTTTTATCAATACTCCGTTCTGTGCTCCTTTTCCCACACCTACCATTACTGACATCGGTGTTGCCAATCCCAATGCACACGGACAAGCGATGATCAATACTGCGATCGCATTGACAAAAGCATATACCATCGCGGGTTCAGGACCGGCATAATACCAAACTATAAACGTGGTAACTGATATCAAAATAACAATAGGAACAAAATATTTTGAAATCCTGTCAGCAAGATTTTGGATTGGTGCTCTTGATCTGCTGGCACTATTAACCATTTGGATAATTTGAGAAAGCAATGTATCCGCACCAATTTTTTCTGCTTCCATAACAAAAGACCTGGTACCGTTGATCGTTCCGGTAGTGACCTTATCGCCTGTGGTTTTATCCACAGGTATCGGTTCTCCGGTTATCATTGATTCATCGATACTGCTATCTCCTTCCGTTATAATACCATCAACCGGAATTTTTTCACCTGGTCTGACCCTTAGTTTATCTCCTATTTTGATATTTTTAATGGAAATGACCTTATCTCCTTCATCAGTTACCAATGTAGCTTCTGTTGGTGCCAGTTTCATTAATTCTTTAATCGCACTACTGGTTTGACTATGAGCTTTAGCTTCCAATAATTGTCCCAGCAATACGAGGGTCAGAATGACTGTTACCGCTTCAAAATAAACATAAACCGTACCGCTTTCCGTTTTAAACTGATCGGGGAAAATATCGGGAAACAATAATGCAAAAACACTGAACAAAAAAGCCACACCCGAGCCGATACCAATAAGGGTGAACATATTCAGGTTCCAACTGACAATGGATTTATAAGCTCTGTCAAAAAACATCCAGGTCGCATAAAAAACTACCGGCAGGGAAAGGATAAACTGAATCCAATTCCATGTTATTTGCGGGAATATTTTCAACAAAGGATTATCAGGTAGCAGATCAGTCATTGCTATAAGAAAAACCGGTACAGTAAATAAAACTGCGATTTTAAATTTTTTCAACAGGTCTTTATAAGTTTTATCTTCCGTGCTTTCTGTGGGTTCAACCGGTACCAGATCCATTCCGCAAATAGGACAATTTCCCGGTTCGTCACGAATTATCTCAGGGTGCATCGGGCAAGTGTATTCCACTGTTTCAACCAATTTTGGCTGTTCCACCAATGGCATTCCGCAAACCGGACAAGTTCCGGCTTCATCATAGGTTTTTTCCCCTTCACAATGCATCGGACAATAAAAAACACCGTTTCCATCCGGTTTTTCAATCGGTTTAAAAGGAATATGATGATGACTATGAGAATCTTTTTTATCTGTTTCAGCATCAAGATTACCAATTGTATAATGTAAACCTGCTAAAAGAAGGGTTTCCTGCAATTTTTCCAAAGGAACATGCGAAGTCATCTCAATTGTCACCTTTCCCTTGTTTATATCCGCATTTACTTTTGTAATTTGTTTTAAATTACTTAAAGCATTTTCCACGCTGGTTTTGCATCCAACACAGGTCATACCTTCTATTTTATATGTATGTTTCATCTTTGTTTATATTTGTTTTTAAACAGGCCTAAACATTACTTAGAGCTGTTTTTAATTTAGCTTGAATTTCACTTGCTATTTTATTCATTTCAGGATTATTAACTCCTTGCATTGCGGATACCGGATTTACAACCGATACAGTTACTATATTTTCTCCTTTTTCTTTGACAACTATATTACAGGGAAGCATTATCCCTATGTTGTCTTCTGCCAAAAGTGATTTATAGGCAAAAGGGGGATTGCATGCTTCCAAAATTTTATATTTTTTAAAATCCACATTGATTTTTTCTTTCAATGTCTTTTGCATATCTATTTCAGCTAATATGCCGAATCCTTCTTTTTTAAGTTCTTCACTGATCTTTTCAACGGACTGATCAAAGTCATAATTTGTTGTTTTTTCAAAATAATATTGCATAGTATCAATTTTTTTATGATTCAATTTTAAAATGTAATATTAAATTCAAATCTGTTTATTAATTTTTTTTACAATGCAAAGATACATTCAAACGATACCAAAGCTTGTGCATAATTTTAGTTAAATTGTATCTAATTTCTACAGAAATAGATTAAATCCAAGTTTTTCCCTCTTGATAAGCGAGTGTCTCTGACCTCGCTTCCTCAATTCCAACTTCTAAATCATCCATAGATGTTCGGTATTCGATATTCCACACTTCCATTATTTCAATTCTAACCGGCTTCAAAATCACTTCCCTTTGGTCGTGCTTTTGAGACCTACCTTTCCCCTGATAAGTGGGCGTCTTCCAACCTAGCTTTCCAATTTCTTTTAATCTATCCAAAAGCGACACGAGATTGCCACGCTTCGCTCGCAAAGTCCCGTTTCAAAATTACCTGCATTATTTTGCAATTCCTTTATCTATTACCACTTCTGGTTAACAAATATCCAACCACCAAACATTAAACCCCGAAAAAAAATCCTACAATCCTCAAATCCTTTACCCCGTTGAATATCATTCTACGGGGTAAATCCTAATTCAGACAGTTTTGCTATCCTTTCATTTTGTCATTATTTTTGTTTGCTTTGCCACAAAAATACCGCCAAAATAGGATTTGGTTGCGCTTAACCGTTTCTACCATAATGTCGCCTCTAACGAGGCTTTGTATGTTTTTTACCCCTGATAAGCAAGCGTCTCCCGACTTCTCTATTTCACTTCTAAAATCATCAATCGGTATTCTGTGTTCGATATTCCAAACCCATTCTAAATTAAATTCTCACTACTCACCTCTCATTTCTCCCAATCGCCCACTCGCCCTTTCGCCCTTTCGCCCTTTCGCCCACTCGCCCACTCGCCTAATCTCTCCGTCTCTATGTCTCTTCCTCTCTCCGTCACTCAGTCTCCCAATAATTTTCTGCCCAAATTTCACTACATTCCTCCACCACATTTCCCGGCTGCACATTTCATATCACTATTTTCCTTACTCTTGCTTGTTTTATCTTTATTCATAGTTTCTTTGTCCATTGTTTTTTTATCCATTGAGCTTTTATCCATGGAGCCCTTATCCATGATCTTTTTTTCTTTTATCTTTGTACTTTTACCTTCTTTTTTCATTCCATCTCCACATTTTCCTGCAGCACATTTCATTTCTATACCTGACTGACCGGCTTCAGCAGTTGGATTCATCATACTGGCTTTTCCCTGAAGTTGAGCAGCTGCATCGATTGTAAATGTACCATTAGATACCACTTCTTCACCCGGACTCAAACCGGATACAATCTCATACATACTTCCTATATCTTTTCCCAATTCTACTTCTCTCAATTCGAATTCCGCTTTATCTTTTTCGGGTTTTACATATACTATGGATCTCTTTCCTGTCCACATTACTGCAGATTTTGGAACCAGGATAGCTTTTTTTGACTTGCTATCTGTATCTATTTTATATTCACCTGTTATGATCATTTCAGGTTTTAATTTATAATTTTTGTTTCTTACAGTAGCTCTGATTTTTATTGTTCTTGTTTGAGGATCCAGTAAAGGATCTATAAAATCTATTTTGGCATTTATAACCGTATTTGGATAAGCATTTGGTTTGATCTTGATATTTCCTCCTGTCTTAATATAGGAAATATCTCTTTCAAACACATCAAATTCTACCCATACCGTACTCAGATTTATTATATCAAACAATTTACTCCCTTCTTTTACATGGTCTCCTTCTTCTATATACATTTTGGTAATAATTCCGCTGTAATTAGCATAAATTTTAAAATTGGTAATGATCTTTTTTGTTTGTTCAATTTCCCGGACTTGCCCTTCTGTCAATTTCCAGTTCAATAGCTTTTTCCTTACCGAATTATATAATTCAGGTTGTGATTCTTTTACTTCAAGTGCTTGTATCAATTCATTTTCGGCTGTTACCAGTTCAGGGGAATAGATCAAAGCGATAAGATTTCCTTTTTTAACAAAATCTCCTTCAGCCCGGTAATACAATTTTTCTATTCTACCACCGAAATGCGCTGTCTGAGTCCTTGTATTTCTTTCATTTTCCACTATTTTCCCTGAAAGAGAAAGTTCTCTTTTATTATCTGTTAATTTATTTTCGCCAACCGTAAAAGTTTGTACGTTAGCTAATTCAACAGCATTTTTAGACATTTTAAATCTATTTGGAGCTAAATCTTCATCCTGATTTTCTTTCTTGGGGATTAGATCCATTCCACAAATAGGACATTTGCCCGGTTCAGGCATATCAATTTGCGGGTGCATTGAACAAGTCCAGTGTTCTGCATGTTTCTCCACCGTTTCTGTTGTTTGAATATTTTCTCCGGTTTTTCCTGCAAAAAAAGTTTTCCCGACAAATAATCCTATCACTAAGAAAACTAAAGCGATTAATATTATTTTTAAATTTTTCATGTTTATTTGTTTTAATTATTTGATATTTAATTTATTATACTTTGTCATGATTTTTGCGCTTTAGGCAAAAATCACGCCAAAGCAACTCTCTATTATCTATATATTTACTACCATAATGTCGCCTCTAATGAGGCTTTTTAATTATTTGTTTAATAAATATTCCAAAATAGCATATTGTACATAAGCATCCTTTGTGCCTTGTATTTCCAGTAGTTGATATTTGATCTTTTGCAATTGCATTCTCAAAATGTTATCATAGTCCAGTTTCCCCGTTTCGTAAGCCTTAAGATCACTGTCGATAGCTCTTTGGATCTCTTCCTTATTCTTTTGTGCAGCTACAACCTGTAGTATAGAGTTTTTTAATTTTGCTTTTGCAAGATCCAATTGTGTTTTAAATTCTTTTTCCCGGTTATATTTTTCAATTTCTGTTTTCTTTACAGACAGGGCCAATCTTGAAGATTTTGCATCATATTGTTTGGTAAAAATGGGTACGGAGACACCAACCATCGGCATAATTATATCCCTGCCATTCCCGTCCGGAAAAATATCATCCCTTTTGTTTACGGATATATAATCCAAAGACACCGTAAATTTCGGTTTTTCTTCAAAAGCCACTAATTCTTTTTCTTTCTCAAAAACTTTTTTCTTGGCATCTATTTTCTCTAATACTGGATGTGATCCGATAGAGTCATTCGGGATAATTATATCCAAAATACTCATGCTGTCCGGTACATATAACTGTTTGTTCTCATCCCTGTCCAAAAGTCTGTTGAACTGTTTTGAAATTGCCTTAAGATCATTAAAAGCACTGAATATTTTACTGTGCAATTCATTTTTTTGAGTTTGTATTTTTAGTACATCACTCATTCTTGCTTTATTGTTTTCCAAAGCTCCTAAAGCCATTTTTTCATAAATATCCAGTATTTCTTTATTCTCTTTGTAAACTTCAAGAACAGCTGCATTTTTATACAGCTCATAATATGTCTTCTTGATATTAAAGAACAAATTTAGTTTGGTAATATCTATATCGTAATATTTCTCACCCGAACGATATCTTGCAACTTCCTTTTGAGCTTCAAATGTTCCCGGCCAGGGAAACGATTGCTGCGCTCCTAATTTTACTCTTTGTGCTCCAAGGCGTGTCTCCGGAGGTAAAATAAAGTATCCCAGCGAAAATTTTGTATTATCCAAATTACCTGTTTCATCAACCTTTTCCCGGTAGATCTTGTAATTCAGTTCATAGTATTCAATTTCAGGATTGTTCACCTCTGCCTGTTTAAGATAATCTTCCAGACTTTGTCCAATACCAATTTGGACAATTAAAAAGAAGATCAATATCAATAATTTTATTTTCATTTTTATAAATTTTTATTTAAATACATGTTTTATTATTTTCATTTTTTGGGCGATTCTCCATAGAGATTTCAACCCTAATGCAATCGCAAAAATCTCTATTCCGATTGCAATCGCCGTAGCCTTAGCGTAGGCGATTCGCAATCAAACACCCTGATAAGCGAGTGTCTCTGCACCCTGATAAGCGAGTGTCTCTGACCTCGCTTTCCCACTTCTAAAATCGACATTCGTTTACCCGTTGAATAATAATTCTACGGGGTTAATCGATATTTGATATTCAAAACTTGAAACATCCAAACTTCTACATTTCCTAAGCTCCAAATTTTTCCTTTTATTTTGTCACTATTTTTGTTTGCTTCGCCACATCTCGGCTTAGCCGAGACCACCAAAATAACTATATGGTTTCACTTAATCGGTTCTACCATAATGTCGCCTCTAACGAGGCTTTTCATCTGCACCCAGATAAGCGAATGTCTCTGCCTCGCTTTTCCATCAAATTCCACCCCATTAATCCCCCGCTGGCGGGGGTTAGGGGGTGGAATTCCATAACATATAATTTCAATTTGAATTTCAATAAGTATTTACTTTTGTATTTTCCACCCCCTTTTTCCCCCGCCAGCGGGGGATTAATTCACCCTTCAAAACAACATTTACAGTAAAACCTTATACACTACCACTTCCAAACCTCGCTTCCCCATCAATTTCCACCCAATTCTCCAGCGGGGGATTAATCCACCCTTTATAATTATAAATACGTATAAAGCACGGAACACAGAACACAGAACAAAAAAACAATCACCCCTTCTCTCAGTCTCTCCCTCTCTCCCTCTCACCCTCTCTCAGTCTCTCCCTCTCTCCCTCTCTCCGTCACTCACTTCTCACCTCTTTTCGCCAACTCGCCCTTTCTCTCAATCGCCCATTCGCCTAACCTCTCACCCTCATCTCCTTCACCCAACTATACAAAACAGGAACAACAAACAATGTGATCAGTGCTACCAACATTCCTCCAAAAGCAGGAATAGCCATAGGTATCATTATGTCGGAACCCCTCCCTTTGGATGTGAGTACCGGCAATAATGCAAGAATAGTAGTAGCTGTCGTCATCAGACAAGGACGAATACGCTTTTTGCCTGCTTCTATTACAGCTTCCCTTATTTCCTGTCTGGTCTTTGGATCGTTTTTATCAAAAATCTGAGTCAAATACGTTGCCATTACAACTCCGTCATCAGTCGCAATACCAAATAATGCAATAAACCCGACCCAGATGGCGACACTGAGGTTTATGGTGTGTATATTGAAAATATCACGCATGTTTTTACCATACACATCAAAATCCAAAAACCATCCCTGCCCATACAACCATAACATAATAAAACCTCCTGAGAAAGCAACAAAGATCCCTGTAAATACCATCAATGTGGTACTGACAGCTCTGAATTGAAAATATAAGATCAGAAAAATTATAATTAGAGACAATGGAAGAACTATCATCAATCTCTTTTCGGATCGTATTTGATTTTCATAAGTTCCCGTAAACTGATAACTAACTCCATTTGGTACGATAATTTCTCCTCTTTTAATTTTATCCTTCAGGTGTTTTTGTGCTTTTTGGACAATATTTACTTCTGCTTCTTCTTTTTCTTTATCAAATAATACATATCCGACCAAAAATGTGTTTTCTCCTTTAATTACCTGTGGACCTCTTTCGTATTTTACGTCAACTACATCTCCAAGAAGTATTTGTTCTCCCGCAGAAGTTTTAATAATCACTTTTTTCAGATCTTCCGGTGACGTTCGGAGTTCCCTCGGATATCTGACTCTAATCGAATATCTTTCTCTTCCTTCTACTGTTGTACTTACGTCTTTCCCTCCGAGAGATACCATAATAGTTTCCTGAATATCATTGATCTTTAATCCGAACAATGCTGCTTTTTCACGATTTATTTCCAATAGCAAATAAGGTTTTCCGATGATCCTGTCAGCAAATACTGTTTCGGATTTAATTCCGGGAACTTCTTTTAATGCTTTTTCAAATTCCATACCCAGTTCCTCAATATCATTCAGATCCAGTCCTTTGATCTTGATTCCCATCGGACTTCTCATTCCTGTTTGAAGCATTATAAGACGGGTTTCTATTGGTTGCAATTTCGGAGCTGAAGTAACACCCGGCAATTTTGTAGCTTCTACTATTTTGCTCCAGATATCATCAGGACTTTTTATATCACTTCGCCATTGTCTGAAAAAATCACCATCTTCATCAGGAATAAGGCGTGTTGTATCAACTTTTTGATTGTCAGTAATAGTCTTGTCTTCCCCTTTGAGGACAAATTCTCCATTTTCATTGGTTTTAAACCTTATCTTATTCCCATTTTTATCTTCAACATATTCAGGCAAATATTGTATAATGTTTTCAAACATGGAAAGAGGTGCCGGGTCAAGTGCACTTTCCACCCTTCCGGCTTTACCAACTACAACATCGATTTCCGGGATATTTGCTACAGCAATGTCCAATAATTTCAATGTTTTTTTATTTTCCTGTACCCCGGCATGAGGCATAGTGGTTGGCATCAATAAAAATGCTCCTTCATCAAGAGAAGGCATAAATTCTTTGCCCATTGATTTAAAGGAATAAAACCCGCCGGTTAGAATAATTAAAGGAAGAATTAAAAACAGAAGTTTATATTTCAATGCAAATTTCAATAATCTGACATAGTATATTTGAAAAACATAAAATATAGCTAATAAACTTAATGTTGAAATTGCAACAAAAGTAAAATTAGATGCTAAAGATCTGTCCAGATCCAATGGTCTCCAATATTCAGTCAATAACCATAAAATGGCTAAACCGCCTAGAAGATTCTTAATGACATCATTGTTTTTATTGTACCAGGGATATTTTTCTGATAAAATATTGATAAGTCCGAATAATGATACAAGTATTCCCAGTACTACACCATAATATACAAATATCAATCCCAGTAATATCCAAAACATATTAAAAGCAAATTTCAATGATTTTGATATCTTTTTACCTTTTCTGAAAATAATGGAAGCAAATGCAGGAATAATGAAAAGACCTACGATCAATGCAGCTACCAAGGCAAATGTTTTAGTAAATGCCAATGGCCTGAAAAGTTTTCCTTCGGCGGCCTGCATTGTAAATACGGGAAGAAAACTCACTATTGTTGTCATTACCGCAGTCAATATCGCTCCTGATACTTCTGCAGTTGCATCGTAGATAATCTTGTTTATCGGTTGGCCTTTTAGCTCTTTGAGCTTTTTTATGACATTTTCTATCAATATGATCCCTATATCCACCATCGTACCGATAGCGATAGCGATTCCTGAAAGTGCAACAATATTAGCATCAACATTGAAAAGCTTCATCGCTATAAATACCATCAATACCGCCAATGGCAACAAACCGGATATCAACATTGAAGATCTCAGATTGAATAACATCAACATTATCACCAGAATAGTAACAAGTATCTCAAGAGCCAAAGCATCATTAAGTGTAAACAGTGTCTCTTCGATCAGTTTGGTCCTGTCATAAAAAGGAACTATTGTCACCTGGGATTTTCTACCGTCTTTTAATATTTTTGAAGGAAGTCCTGTACTTAATTCATGGATTTTGTTTTTTACATTTTTTATGACTTCCATCGGATTAGCGCCGTATCGAGCGACAACAACTCCACCTACAACTTCAGCCCCGTCTTTGTCCAAAATACCTCTACGATCTTTGGGACCTAAAGAAATATTTGCCAGATCTTTTATAAGTACGGGAGCATTATTTACTGTTTTGACAACACTGTTTTCCAGGTCTTCGATTTTTTTGACATATCCCAATCCCCTGATAAGATATTCTGCATTGTTTATTTCCAGAGTTTTCGCTCCTATATCTTTATTGGAATTCTTTACGGCATTTACAACTTCTTTTAAGCTGATATTGTATTGCTGAAGTTTGGCAGGATCGACATCTACCTGATATTCCTTAACAAAACCGCCTATACTTGCCACTTCCGAAACACCGCTGGCAGAAGCCAAACCATATTTGACATAATAATCCTGAATCGTTCTTAATTCCTGAAGATCCCATCCGCCTGTTACATTTCCGGAAGTATCCCTACCTTCAAGAGTGTACCAAAAAATTTGACCCAACCCCGTGGCATCAGGGCCAAGAGTAGGTTGTATTCCATCAGGTAAAAGTCCTTTGGGTAGAGAATTTAGTTTTTCCAAAATACGGCTTCGACTCCAATAAAAATCGATATGCTCTTCAAAAATCACAAAAATAGTGGAAAATCCAAACATCGAAGAACTACGTATAGTCTTCACTCCCGGAATTCCCAACAATGAAGTCATCAATGGATATGTGATTTGATCTTCAATATCCTGTGGTGATTGACCGTCCCATTTAGTGAATACTATTTGCTGATTTTCACCAATATCGGGAATAGCATCAACAGCTACCGGATCACGTGGCAACCAGTCTATTTCCCAATCAAAAGGTGCACTGATAATTCCCCAAAAAACAAAAAGTACAAGAAGGAGAATTGTTACTAACTTATTTTCAATTAAAAATTTTATTACTTTGTTCAACATTAAATTCTGATTTTAATTATGATATAAAATGTATTATCGAATTATCGAAATACAAAATCATTTTAGGATAAAACTTATAAAACCTGACAAGACATATATCTTTCAGATCATTAATCCTAAAATTAAAATCAGTATACTATAATAAATAACTCTGAAACAGAGCTTGGAAATCGGCATCTACAGGTGGTGGCCTGTCCAAATATATGATTTTATAACTTTTGTGAAAGTTATAATTATCAATTTTAACTATAAAATTGCATTCATCAGCAG
>JALVEG010000301.1 GCA_027031145.1 Saprospiraceae bacterium
AAAAATCTTATCTTACGGAGCATCTTTATATGTACGTTTTATTACTTTGATGAATATTAAAGATCCTACTGCCGGTTTTGTTTGTTACAAAAGGGAAGTTTTGGAAACACTGGATTTGGATAAAATTACTTTTATAGGATATGCTTTTCAAATAGAAATGAAATTTGCAGCCTGGACATTAGGTTTTCGCCTTAAAGAAGTACCTATTGTATTTACCGATAGAGTAGAGGGAGTATCCAAAATGAGCAGTAATATCATAGGAGAAGCTGTGTGGGGCGTTCTCAAAATGAAATGGCTTAGCTTTTTTAAATCATATTGGAAAAGATAAAACATATTATTTTACCGGCAATTCTTTCCATTTTTCCCAATTATAATATGATTTTCTACGTTTTCCATCTCCATCTTTAATACCCGTGTCTTTCCAAACCTTAAAAATAAACGGTGGATTAGAAAATTTTTCATAAAGCATATCATAATCCCTATAAACAAACCAACAGACAAATTTCGCCCCCATCTCATTCAATCTGTTAAACATCAACTGAGTATAATCTTTCTGCGATTCCTCAGTACCTTTAATATATACTCCGATAGTATCCATTATCAAATCTTCTGCGATATAGCCTGTTTCGGAAATCGCAAAAGGTTTATCGGGATCCAAATCTCTCATCTCATATAACCAATCCTGTGAAATATTTTTCACTTCAGCGTTTCGCTTAGGATACTTATATTGCCAATAAGGATATGTACTCACAGCAATCATATCCGTATATGGCAACAACTCCCTGCTTAAATCAAGAAGTTCTTTTTTGGATTTATTAAATGATTGATCCTGCATTGTTTGCAAAATAGGAATATCAGGAAATTCCTTTTTTAAAGTATGATAAACAGTATCTGCAAAATTCAAATAACTATGCCATTTTGTAGTATTTCTTTTAAAACTTGCATTGATCTCAATAGCAAAAGCAAAATAATCAGGCTTAGCATATTCAATAACATTTCTACAAAAATTCAAATATGCTTTAATAACCTCAGGATCATCAAATGATTTGGAATTCCATTTATCAGGCAATGGAAGATCTTCCCCATCAGCACTCCAATAGTTTGCAAGATCTTCTCTTGTAGTACTTGTGATTGCAATAGTTTGAAATAATTTATGTCCGGGAATATCGGATTTTCTAACCAAATCATTTTTTACAAACTCAGGCAATTCATCTTTCAGAGATTCGTCCCAGGGAATGCCCTTGTCAAAATGATTGAGATAAATATCTCCCAGTATCACCACTTCTCTAAATACGGTATCAACTGATTCCAAACTCAAATCATAAGGGAATCCTGTAAATCCCATATAAAATGAGCGTGAATCCGGAATAGATTCATCTATTTTGATATCATCATTACATGAATAAAACAGATTTATGAATACAATCAATAAAAATATAATCAATTTCTTCATCTATTTGGATTTTTATAAATCAACTCCTTTTTTACAACAACTCTTTGAGGAAACCTTTATAAATTAAGTTTTCCTGTTTAGAATATAATTTGATGCCTGTGCTGTTGGCAAAACCAATACATCTGCAATATTAACATGAGCAGGTCTTGAAACTATAAAATAAAGGATATCAGCCAGATCTTCAGGTTTTAATGCCTGAAATCCTTCATAAACTTTTTTCGCTTTCTCGACATCTCCTTTAAATCTCACTACACTAAATTCGGTTTCCACAAAACCGGGATTTACTTCACCCACTCGTATTCCATATTTATTGAGATCAATACGCATTGCCTTAGAAATAGCATCTACTGCAAATTTGCTGGCGCAATACACATTACCGTTTGGATAAACTCCTTTACCGGCTGTTGAGCCTATATTGATAATATGACCGGATTTTTTACTGACCATACCAGGCATAATAGCTTTTGAAACATATAGTAGCCCCTTGACATTAATATCCAGCATAGCTTCAAAATCATCGATATCCGCTTCATGAATTGGCTCCAGTCCATGAGCATTCCCCGCATTATTTATCAAAATATCAATTTCAGAAAACTCTTCCGGTAAATTTGTAAGAATTTCCATAACCTTTTTTCTGTCTCTGATATCAAAACTTTCAATATGAACATCTGTTTTTTTACCCAATTCATTCTTTAATTCTTCCAGTCTTTCCTTCCGTCTTCCACACAAAATCAATCTAATACCTTCTGTTGCAAATTTGTATGCAGTTGCTTTACCTATTCCGCTGGTTGCGCCTGTTATCAATGCTGTTTTCATATTTATATTTTTTAAACCAAGGTTATTACTACCCTGTTTTAGCTATCAAAAATTTATTTTTACATATTCAAATGTACAAATTATTTTTTTATCTAAATATTTTTTTTAAATAAATAATAGAATCATAAACTTTTCAGTACTATTAATCGTTCTATTAGTAATACTGTTATTAGTATTATTAAAAATGCGATAAAATTGATGTTATGATAATCACAGCAAATGAATTAAAAACAAAAGGCGTAAAAGCAATTGAAAAAAAAATAAAAGAAGATGAAAGAATACTCTTAACAGTTAGAGGTAAAGCCAAATATGTCGTGATGTCAGTAGAAGAATATGACAAAATGAGAGAAGCCGAACTTGACTTAGCTATAATACAAATAAATAAAGAAATAGAAGAGGGGAAATACACTATTGAAACTGCTGAAGAACATGTTAAAAGATTATGGAATGATTAAATTAATAACGACTTTAACATATGAAAAAAAGCTGGAAAAGTTTAAAAGAAAACATCCTAAGCTCAAAAATCAATATAAAAAAACTCTTCTGACACTGACAACAGACCCTTACCATCCCTCTTTAAGATTACACAAACTCAAGGGTAAATTACAGGATTATTATTCTGTTTCCATCAATATGCAGTACAGGATAATGTTGGATTTTATTATTCGTGAAGATAAAATAATCTTGATTGATATAGGTACACATGAGTATTTATATAGATAGTGTTGATTATCTCTATCAAAACCTGTTTTTCCATTTCTTTCTCAACCAATTTTTTAATCGTTTTTCGCTATCATTGTCCTGAGGAACATAAAACGAACTGTTTTTAAGTTTTTCCGGTAAAAAATCCTGCTCCACAAAATTTCCCTTGTAACTGTGAGCATATTTATAATTCTTTCCATAACCGATATCTTTCATCAATTTGGTAGGTGCATTTCTCAAATGCAACGGGACAGGAATGTTTTTATTTCTTCGTACTGTTTCCTGCGCTTTGTCAATAGCCGCATAAGCGGAATTGCTTTTAGGACTGCTGGCAAGGTAAATTGCCGTTTGAGACATTATGATCCTGCCTTCCGGCAATCCTATCTTGTGTACCGCATCAAAACAGGTATTTGCCATCAATAATGCATTGGGATTTGCCAGTCCGATATCCTCAGCTGCCAAAATGATCATTCGCCGGCAGATAAATTTGGGATCTTCACCTCCTTCGATCATACGTGCAAGATAATACACCGCTGCATCCGGATCACTACCTCTTACCGACTTTATAAAGGCAGATATAATATCATAATGCTGTTCACCCGATTTATCGTAGAGTTCAAAATTGCTTTGAATACTTTTGGAAACCAAATCATTTGTAACAATCACTTCTTCATCCGGTTTATGACTTTGAACTACTATTTCCAGTGAATTGTACAATTTTCTGGCATCTCCGCCCGAAAACATCAAAAGAGCTTCCGGTTCCTTAATTTTTATATTTTTTTTTGATAAAATAGTATCTTCTTTGATAGCTTTATCCAATAATTGAATCAAATGGCTTTTCTCAAGATGCTTCAAAACAAATACCTGGCATCTTGACAATAAAGCTGAAATAACTTCAAACGAAGGATTTTCAGTAGTAGCGCCAATCAAAGTAATAATTCCTCTCTCAACACTTCCCAGCAAAGCATCCTGTTGTGATTTATTGAATCTGTGTATTTCATCAATGAACAGAATCGGTCCTGTTCCGGTGTTATTTATTATTTGTTCTGCCCTTGCAATAGCCTCTCTAATATCTTTTACTCCCGAATTAATAGCTGATAATTGAATAAACTCTCTGTCAAGTTTATTTGCAATAATATTTGCAAGAGTTGTTTTTCCTGTTCCGGGAGGTCCCCAAAATATCATTGAAGGAATGTGTCCGGCTTCTATAGTTTTTCTCAAAATAGAATCCACACCAATTAAATGGTCCTGTCCCAGATAATCATCCAGATTTTTTGGTCTCATTCGTTCAGCTAAAGGTACAGACATAAATATATTTTTATCAAAGTTAAAAAAATAAACTATCAAAATTATATATATTGTAATATTTTTTAATATCATTACAAACAATGTATTATCTTTGCATATTATGATTTATACTCTTGACAAATATCAAACTGCAGGATTGGAGTTAATAGAAAACTCTTCTTTATTGGTATTGCATGGAAATAAATCTTCGGGAAAATCATATCTGTTGCGGTATTATATTTACAAACTTTGGAAACAGGGCAAAAAAGCTCTTGTAATAGTACCTGATACGGAAAAGGCAAATTTATTTCAAAAGCATTTAGGTGCATTTGATCTGATAAAATACAGCATAATCTTAGATAGTAATGAGAATTTATCACAAAAAAATATAGCGAAAATAAGAAGTCTGTATAAGGAAGAAAAAATTGAAATTACAAAGACAGATTTGAATGTAAATAAACTTTTGTATGATACGATATCAAGCAAGCTTTACAAACATTATGGTATTTTAAATAAAAAATTACTTGGAGAACAAAGTTTTAATGATTTGATCATTATTAATTCCTTTGATAAAAGAGCTTTTGAAAATATTTATTTTAATCAAATAATCGAACCGGAAAAGTTCTCTTTCAATCTGGATGAATACAATACATTAAAAGCAAATATAAAAACTGCGTTTGAACTTCAGGCAAAAGGCAAAAATGATATTGATGTGTATTTTTCTAAAAAGGCATATCAAAGTAATAGCCCCGAAAAATCATGGAACAAAATAAAAATTTGGATAGAAAATTCAAGGATACAAACCCTTAAAGCTATTCAGTATATTTCCGGTTTTCTCCAGGAACAAAGTTTTGTTCAATTTGAAATACAATGGAATAAGACAAAGGAAATTACGGAAGAAGCCGAAAAGATAATTACAACAATTGGAAAATTCAATTTGGTCTATGAAGATTTTGATCCGGATCAATCTGCATTCTTTGGGCTTGACAAACAGGTGAAACAAAAAAAAGAAGAGTATCAGCTTGCTTTGCAAAAAATCAGGATTGAGTATAAAAATCTTATCAATAAATTATCTTCTATTGCTCTGTTAAAGAATCATTATACAATTCCTGATTCTGACGAGGAAGAACCGGAAAAAATACTTATATCCCTTCAAAAATTGATAGATGATACTGAAATATTTGAAAAAATTATTCAGGTTTCTATCAAGAAGGAACTTAAAAGTATGAATTTCAGAAATATAAAAAATGATTCACTTGATCTTCTGCAACAGGAGTTAACTTCTCTTTTTGAATTGTTAAATAACGGATATGCCATTAAGCAATGGGAAGATAATGCTTTTTCGATAAATAAACAATTGATATTTCTTGAAAACCTGCTTCATGATCTTAATTTGCTTGAAGGGCAAAAATATAATTTTCTGTTAAATTTTGAATGGAATAAATTTCTACATAGTCTGGATGACAAGTCTTTATATATAATAAAGATACTTAATATTTATCAACCGAAAAATTGGTTGATATTCTTTAAAAACTGGTTTGTTCAAAACCTTATTTTCAAATACAAACATTATCTCAATGATCATATTGACAGAGAATTGATTAATATATATCAGGTAAATGAAAAAAAACAACATTTGGAATATATAAAATCAGCTAAAATATGGCAGAATAAGAGGGAAATATTATTAAATAATCTAAGTGACAAGTCAAATCAGATAAACAGGATATTTTCTCAAACGAATATAGAAGTAAGTATTGATGATTTGTATGAAGAAAATGATGAATTTTTAAGTACATTTTTTCCTGTTCAAATAATTCCGGTTGATTCAATAAAAAATCTCCCTGAGAGTATTTTATCAAATTATGAAGTTGTTGTTTTTGAAAATGCTGATGAATATAAAAACGAAATAGGGATATTTTCAAAAATGATTGAAGGCAAAAAGAAACTTATTGCCATAGATGATAATGATAATCTTGTGAAAATAAATGAAGCGTTGATAAATGCTAATCCCAGTTCTAAGGTTGAGCATTTTGAGATTAAGGGATCTCATCAACAAGGAATGATCAATTTATTGGACATGAACTATACCGAAAGGTTATATGCTGCAAGAAATATTGCTCATTTAATGCAAACAGCAAATAGTAAAATAAAAATCTACCAGATAAAGGGAATTGTGATTTTTTCTGCTTTGGATGAAATTCTCAATAAGGTTTTGTTTAAAATACTGGAAAATACAGGAATTAAAGAGATGAAGATTATAGATACTCCTTTTCATCTGTTAGTTGATAATCTGCTTGAAGTTAATAATAAACAAATCCTTATTACGCAAAACCATCTTTTAAATTATCATGAATACTCTGAAATTTTATGGCAATTGAATGCTTTGGAAAAAATCAGAAAAGCAGGATTAAAAATCGTTAATTTCAATACGTCCCAACTTTTTGATAAGCCTGTAAAAACTATCAAAGAATTTATCAGTAAAAATATTGTTTAAATGTCAGGTGTAAATATTCTAAAATACAAAGAAGACCTGAATATCATACAAAAAGAGGGGAAAACTCATGTTTTTGATCCTTTGCGTCGTAAATATGTTGTTTTACAGCCTGAAGAAATGGTTCGTCAATTATTTATACAATATCTTATACAGGAATTGAAAATCCCTAAAAAACATATTGCGGTAGAAAGGCAGATATCAATTAATGGAAAATTGTACAGATTTGATATACTTGTCTTTAACAAAACCGGTCAACCGAAAATGATCGTAGAATGTAAGTCTCACAAAATAGATCTTACAGAAGGAGCAGCAATACAAGCGAGTAAATATAATATGGCTCTAAAAGCTGAATATCTTTGTTTGACGAATGGTAAAGATTCTTTATTCTACAAAATAGATTTTGATAAAGGATCGATAAAGCGCATTTCATTTTTTCGTTTTTCCCACCTTTTGCCTCTGACTCCTAAAGGAGAACCAACCCGCAATGCGAAAAAATGAAATACACCCGAGACGATATATCAAATTAAGAAATTCTCATAAAAAAAGCTGTCCTGATCTGCCGGACAGCTTTTTTTATAAAAAATCTACTTTTATTGAATATTAAATAACAATTTATAAGATTTTCCTTCCATTGAAATAGTTATAATATACAATCCTTTTTTAAGTCTGTTAAAATTATATCTGAGTTTGTTTTCACCTGACTTAAGATATACTTTTTTTGCATCAAACAATCTTCCTATTGTATTGAAAACTTTTATATTATAATCTCCTGGATCTTCAACTTTAAGGTCAATTACAAATTCCCCGTTATTTGGATTTGGATACAATTTAACTTCTGTAAATGGTAGTTCGCTTACAGCGGAAACCACTACATAAATATCTTTTGAGATAGATTGTTGTCCACAATCATTATTCGCATACAATGTAACTTTGTAATTACCTGTAGCAGCATATGTGTGTATAGGATTTTCCTCTTCACTTATATTTCCGTCTCCAAAATCCCAATAAAAAGAAGTAGCATCATCTGAAGCTTTTTCTATAAAAGTCACTTTTGCGCCATTCACGACAAAGTCATATTCAACCAATGGGCCTGCATCAACACTGATTAAATCTTTCTGGACCAAAGTATCATTTCCATTGTCACCATAAGCAATAAGAGAAACATCGAAATCTCCACTTGTATTATAAACCACAACAGGATCTTTTTCTATTGAAAACAAAGGATTTCCTCCTTCAAAATGCCATAGAAACGAATTGGAGGAATTTGAGGACATATTTGTAAACTCTACCTGGAAAGGCGCACAACCTTCATTTGTATTGTAATTGAATGCAGCAGTAGGTCTTAAAGCAATATCTATAGTCTGCTCCAGTGTATCTTTGCCGCAATTATTTTCCGCTATTACCTGTACCGTATATTGTCCTTCCTGCAGATAAACGTGATTAACAGTTTGACCGATACCTGATGCACCATCACCAAAATTCCATTTTACGATAGTAGCTTCTTCACCCGTGTAAGTAAAATCATAACTCAATTCTTCAGAGGTAACAGTAAATGCCGGTACCGGAGGTCCTACAACATGAACCAAATCAACTTCTGTTTTAGTATTGGCTCCAACTTCATTCGTAACTTCAAGACTTACACTGAAAGTACCTTTGTTTTGATAAGTCACAACAGGATTCTCTTCTGTACTGGTCGAAGGAGTTCCTCCATTAAATGTCCACAGATATGAATCAGTATTTGAAGATGACATATTAGTAAACTGTACAGTCAAAGGTTTACATCCTTCCGTTGCTCCGTAAGTGAAATTAGCAACAGGAGGATTTGCTATTGTAATAGTTTTTGTATCTGAAAGTGTATCACATAAATTGGAATAAGTAAGCACTACAATGTAATCTCCGTCTTGTGCATAAGTATGACTTGGATTGACTTGGGTGGAATATGTTCCATCTCCAAAATCCCATTTGAATGTATCAATATTTGCAGTAGTTTGAGTAAAATCTACTGAATATCCTGAAACATTATATGTAAATGATCCCGTTGGTTGTGCAATAGCTTCAATATAATCCTGCATCAAAAGTGTATCATTGCCAAGATCATTTGCCGCATACATTGTAACATCATAAGTCCCCGCATTAGCATAGCTTACGATAGGATTAGCTTCATAAGACGAATCAGGCGTTCCTCCTTCAAAAACCCATAAAATACTATCCGTATTCGACAGACTATGAAACTGTGCCATGAAAGTAACACATCCTACCGCAGTATCAACCGTAAAGTTTGCAATAGCTTCAGATGTTATTTGAATTTGTTTAATTATAGTATCATTCCCGCATTCATTTGAAGCTACTAACATTACATTATAATCACCTCCTGCATTGTATGTGTGTATTGCATTTGTATCAACAGATGTAGAGTCATCTCCAAAATTCCAAAAATATGTATCCCCGTCAAAAGTTGTATTATTAAACTGTACTGTAGTGCCATTGATAACATAAAGAAAATTAGCATTGGGAATAGTATGAATGTGAATAGTATCATGATAAAATATGGTATCTGAATATAAAGAATTGAAAACCTGCAATGTCACATCAAAGAAACCTGTGGTATCATAAGTGACAACCGGATTCTTAAGAGTGGAAGTAGATGGATTGCCGGCTTCGAAAATCCATAATCTGCTATCTACATTATCACTTGATGCATCGTGAAAATGAATGGTATCCGGTAAACATCCTTCACTATGATCCATTGTCAGTCCGGCTGTTGGCGGAGTAACGATTTCAACCCATAAAGAGTACTGCTCATAATCCGTACAATCATCGTTTGATGCATATAAAGTTACATAATATCCTCCGTCTTGAGTATATGTATGTACCGGATTTTCTTCATTACTATCATCACCATCATCAAAATCCCAATAATAGTTTGTCGCTTCCTGTGAATTATTCATAAAATGAACTTCATTGTCATTAACAATTGTAAATGTAAATTCCGGTATGGCAACAGGATAAACGGTAATGTATTCATATTTTGTCATCTCATCTGAACCTGCGCTATTTGATACTTCCAATGTTACATCATAAGCTCCTGCATAATAGTAATAAACTTCAGGGTCTTGTTCATCTGAATAATCAGGGTCACCGCCATCAAAAGTCCAATCCCATGTATCGGGATTATTTTCAGAAAGATCTGTAAAATATACAGGTTCTCCCTCGCAAATTTCAGTGGGATCGCCTTCAAATTCCGCTACCGGTTCCGCTACACCACCTGTACATTCTGTCAGGCAACCGGCTCCGTAATATCCATCCCGTATCACATCTCCGGGTTGTTCTCCAAAACCAAGTGCAAGATCAATTCCAATACCATATATCAGATGGCAGTAACTCATTATAGTTCCTGCATCAGGCAAAATAGGATTGTTGGGATCATAACATGGGTTTCCTTCTATATCGTCATATGGGGTTCCATTATTATAATAATACTCATTACCACAATCATCTATCTGGGTATTATTTCCATTCCAAACACAAGCATGTGTATGTCTGGAACCAAAGTTGTGTCCAACTTCATGTGCAACTACTTCAACACTCCAGGAATAAGTCGGAACCTCATTGTAACTCGAATTTATATTCATATAAGCATAATTCCAGTTATCAACGCATAACACACCTGTGTATGCAACACCTCCAATTCCATTTCCTCCGAGAGCATAAAGACTTGCAAGGTCTCCGTTGAATGTAGGATTATTAGCTTTAAATTGCTCTAAAGCCGTATGAGAATCATTAGTATCATAACCATCAGGTTCTGTCCATACAAAAATCTCAGAAATCTCAATACCTATAGATTCATTATCATATAATACTGCAACTTCTGCAAACAATCCGGTTATATATTCTTCTGTTGCTTCAACACTACCTTTGTCCAGATATAAAGCATAATCACCTTCTATATAAAATTTGACGCAAGTATCATATCTGCGTTCTATTTTTGCTTTGGTTTTGTGTC
>JALVEG010000302.1 GCA_027031145.1 Saprospiraceae bacterium
ATCGTATTTTTAATTTTAGCTTATCTGACTATTGTATTTGGTGTAGTGTCAGGATTATTCCCGGTGATGAGTTTATTGGGTTTATTGACTGTCTTTTTAGCTATTCCGGTATCTAAAGGAGTTTTGAATAATCATAATGACATTGAAAAATTAATTCCGTTTATGGGAAAAAATGTTTTAATCAATCTTTTGACTCCGGTATTGACAGCAATAGGGTTTTTTATAGGGTAAATATATCTCAGGTAGAATTATTTTAACTGAAAAATCTCTTTTTCCGTTGGATTTCAGCTATATTTTTTGAGATAGCTCCTTTATAGTATCTGCAATAGAAAAATAGTAGATAATTCCAAATAAAAACAACAATTAAAAAATTTAAGGTTACTACTTATGTTATTTTTTTAGTAACTACAAAATGAAAAACACGAAACATCATATTTGCATAATCAATAAATTAAACCACCTGAGCAGTTACGATTTTAGGAGCTTTACACAATATATATAACGATATTTTCGTTTTATAAACGATTTGTTAGTTAATAAACAAAAATTTGTTTTATATTTGCATTTATGATACGATTAACAAAACTGGAAGAAGATATATTGAATAAACTTTGGGAACTGGGAAAAGCTTTCCCAAAAGTTTTGATAACTTATTTAAATGAGCCTGATTTGCCATACAATACGGTGTTATCCACAATTAGAAAATTGGAAAAACTCGGATATGTCGGTTATAAAAAATATGGTAAATCTCATGAGTATTTTCCGATTTTAAAAAAAGAAGAATATAGTAAATCTTTGTTTAAAAAAGTATTTCATGACCTTATGGATGGTTCCAATGAAGCTATGCTCTCATTTTTTATAAATACTGAAAAAATTGATATTGATGAGTTGGAAACTTTAGTAAAAAAAATGAGAAACAAAAATCAAAACAAATAGGTATCTACACAGACAGGATGCTTATGACTGTAATGAAGTGTTTTTTCAATCCATATGGTTTTGCATAGGTAGTGGCAAAGAATAAAATATTAATTATGAACCATACAATCATTTTTCAGAATATTATCATACTTCTAATTTTTTCGGTATTTTATGAATTGTTATTCAGATGGAACAAACAATTTTTTAATAACAGGATTTATCTGTTATTATCAATAGTTGTGAGTATAGTTGTTCCATTTATTTCTTTGGATGTTTTTCCAAATGAAATAATTCTTCCTGGTTCAAAAAATGCAAATTCTGATCCTATAATAATTTCAGACATTCATAGGATCAATTGGTATTTCACAGTTTATATTATTGGTTTTACGATAAGCTTCATATTATTTGTTTATAGATTATTGAAAATTATAAACTTAATCCGGTCAATTGATTTTGAGTCATATTTCAATTACAAATTAAAAAACAATTATTCAAGGACATTTAGCTTCTGGAAACATATATTTATTGAGGATAAGAATAACTTTACTCTTTTATCCCACGAGATTGTTCATATATCAAAATATCATACAATTGATAAGATAATAGCAGAAGTTTCAACCTGCATTATCTGGTTTAATCCATTAATATATAGATTTAGGTTTTATATTATGGAAAATCATGAATTTGAAGCGGATAATTTATCTATAAAAGCCGGAAATATTCAAAATATTGATTTGGCTGAATTTTTACTTCAATATACAAAATCTAAAAACCATAAATCTTTAACTTTATTTCATGAATTTAATTCTCTCACTAAAAACAGAATAAAAATGTTAGCAAAAACCAAATTTAAATCGAGCCAGGTATATTTATTTATGATACCATTATTCTTTATTATTTTTTCAGCCTTTTCATTCAAATCATATCCTGTATATATTACTGATGAAGGCAAAATTGTTCATGATACTTTGATACCGGGTAATATTATCATAACCGACACGGTGGTGGTATTTGATCCGGAAAGCCAAAATGAATATACTGTATTTGTAGAAAATGAAAAGCCACTAGAGGATATTTTGAAAAAAATACATCTTTCGGGAAAAACTTGGGAAACGATAGATACCGTGGTGCTTTTTGATCCCGACACATACACTGAAACTATGGAAGTCTATAAAAATATCATACCTGTTGAATTCAAAGAAATATATTCAAGAGCAAACTGGAAGCAGCAAAGAGCTATCTTAAAGGAATATGGAAAAACAATAAAATTGCCCGTAAAATAATTTTTTTTATCGTACACAATGGAATCTACTCTTTAAGATTCATTTTGACTAAAAAAACACTCTGTCTGAGCAGAACCAAAAAAGGTATCCGATAAACCCGGATACCTTTTTGTTATGATTAATTTTAGTTTCTAATCTTCTTCTTCATGTGCCTTGTATTCATTGATCAATGATTGTTGCAGATCATGAGGTACAGGTGAGTATTCTGAAAACTTA
>JALVEG010000303.1 GCA_027031145.1 Saprospiraceae bacterium
GGAAATTTCAAGAAAATTGGCTTCAAACTTATTGCAAATTAAAGCAATTAAAATCAATCCGCAAAATCTTTTTGTATGGGCATCAGGTATTCATTCACCTATTTATTGCGATAACAGATTGGCATTATCATATCCAGAAATACGTGAAAACATAATTCAGGGCTTTGTGGAATTGAGTAAAAAGTATAAAAATATAGATTATATTGCAGGTGTTGCCACAGCAGGAATTCCCTGGGGAGCATTATTGGCAGACAGGCTCAAATTGCCTTTTGTTTATATTCGTTCGAGTGCAAAATCGCATGGCAGACAAAATAAAATAGAAGGAGAATTGGTTTCCGGGAAAAATATTCTTGTTATCGAAGATCTGATTTCCACTGGAGGTAGTAGTTTGCAGGCTGTGGAAGCTATTCGTGAAAATAAAGATACTGTTCTGGCTGTTTTGGCTATATTTAGTTATAATTTGAAAAAAGCTGAAATTAATTTCAAAAATGCTGATTGTGAATTTTTAAGTATAAGCAATTATGATGTTTTAATCGAAGAAGCAAAAGAACAAAATTATATTTCTTCCGGTGATTTTGAAATGATCAAAGAATGGAAAACAGATCCGGAAAATTGGTATAAAAATTTGAAATATGAATAAAAAATCAGAAAAATTTTTGTTTGATTATCTAAATAATGCTTCACCAACAGGGTATGAGGCTGCTGGTCAGAAAATTTGGTTGGATTATATAAAACCTTATATTGATGAATGGGGTAGTGATAATTATGGTACTGTATATGGTGTGATCAATCCTGATGCGGATTTTAAAGTGGTAATTGAAGCACATGCGGACGAAATAGGCTGGAGAGTAAACTATATTTCCGAAAAAGGGCTTATTTATGTTATTCGTAACGGGGGGTCGGATCATATTATTGCACCTTCAAAAAGAGTGAATATTCATACTGATAACAATGGCGTTGTAAAAGGGATATTTGGATGGCCTGCAATTCATACAAGAAAATCTAAAACGGAAAAAACTCCTTCGGTAGATAATATTTTTATTGATGTCGGAGCCAATTCAAAAGAGGAAGTTTTGGAAATGGGTGTCAATATAGGGAATGCCATTACTTTTATTGATGAACTTGAAAAATTGAATGGAAAATATTTTGTCGGAAGAGCTTTGGATAACCGGATGGGAGGATTCTGCATTGCTGAAGTTGCCAGAATGCTAAAAGAAAACAAAGTGAAACTACCATTTGGTTTGTATATAGTTAATTCTGTACAGGAAGAGGTCGGGCTAAGAGGAGCACAGATGATTACTGATACCATTAAGCCGAATGCTGCTATAATTACAGATGTCAGTCATGATACGAGTACTCCTATGATCGAAAATAAAACTTATGGAGAAATTGAATGCGGGAAAGGACCTGAATTGACTTTTGCTCCTTCTGTTCACAATAAATTATTAAAACTGATTTTGGATGCGGCAGATAAAAATAAAATTCCTTATCAAAGGTCAGCTTCATCCAGAAGTACAGGGACAGATACGGATGCTTTTGCTTATTCCAATGGAGGTGTTCCATCGGCTTTGATTTCTTTGCCTTTAAGATATATGCATACAACTGTTGAAATGGCTCATAAGGATGATATTGATAATGTGATAAAACTTATATATCATAGTTTGCAAAATATTGATCCTGATGTGAGTTTTAAATATTTTAAAAATTAAAGATAAATAAAATGTCAGTATACGGAAAAGCGCGAAAGATAACTACTCATGTTCTGAGAGCTATGAAAGAACATAATGAGAAGATAGCAATGTTGACAGCTTATGATTATTCTATTGCTAAAATTTTGGATGGGGCGGGTATTGATGTATTGCTGGTAGGAGATTCTGCTTCCAATGTTATGGCAGGGCATGACACTACTCTTCCTATTACCCTGGATCAAATGATCTATCATGCTCAATCTGTTGTTAGAGCAGTAGAAAGAGCTTTGATAGTAGTGGATTTACCTTTTGGCTCATATCAGGGAGATTCGAAGACCGCTCTTGAATCGGCTATTCGTATAATGAAAGAATCAGGAGCTCATTCTGTTAAAATGGAAGGCGGCAGGGAAATAAAAGATTCGGTTGAAAGGATTTTGTCCGCAGGTATCCCCGTAATGGCACATCTTGGATTAACTCCGCAATCTATTTATAAATTCGGGACATATTCGGTTAGAGCCAAAGAAGAAGATGAAGCGCAAAGACTTAGAGAAGATGCTTTATTACTGGAAGAACTGGGCTGTTTTGCTTTGGTTTTGGAGAAAATTCCGGCTCAACTTGCTAAAGAAGTTTCAGAATCACTTTCGATTCCGACTATAGGGATTGGAGCGGGGCAACATACTGACGGACAGGTTTTGGTAGTTCATGATATGCTTGGAATTACAAAAGATTTTCATCCCAGGTTTTTAAGAAGATATCTGGATCTTTCCACTGAAATCAATAATGCCGTCCAACGCTATATCGATGATGTCAGAACAGGTGATTTTCCCAATGAAAATGAGCAGTATTAATGTCAAAAAACAAAAAATCAAAAAAAAATACACTTCTTTGGAAAATTGTCAATCAGGAAACATCGGTTGAATCTTATATTTACGGTACTGTTCATTTAAGAGATGAAAGGGTTTATTTTCTTCTGGATAAAATAAAAGAGTTGATAGAGAATAGCGATGTTTTTATTGCGGAATACAATCTTGATGATGCAGGCAATCCGGAAATAATGAATATGTTGCAATTACCCGATGGTAAGCATATTAAAGACCTTATCCCTGAAAAAAAATATAAAAAATTACATAAACAAATATTAAAATCCTTTGGTGTTGATCTTGACAGATTTGGGTATTTTAAACCGATGGTTATTGAAAATATGTTGACTGAAATGATTTTTGATACGGATTATGAATTTCCGATGGATGTTATTCTATGGAATTATG
>JALVEG010000304.1 GCA_027031145.1 Saprospiraceae bacterium
TGAAATACAATTTGATCTATAAGTCTGAAACAGGGGAATCTAAAACATTGGAAAATGTCACAAGTCCATATACCCTGACAGGTTTGGATTATTGTTCGGAATATAATATGAAGCTGCAAACTGTTTGTGATACTTTTTATAGTAAACAGGGTTTCTCATTTAATGTTAAAACTATTGGTTGCTGTGAATCGCCAAAATTGACATTTTATAATATTAATGATGATAAATTGCATTTGGAATGGGAAAATAAATTAGCTGCAAATGAATATCAGATCATATCAAAATATTGGTCATTTCCAAAATGGGATACAATAACAACAACTGAAAATAATTTAGATTTGGATTATGATTTTTCTTGTGGGAAATATATAGTTGATATAAAGTCGATTTGTGATGAGAATGTAAGTGATCCACATACAGCTGAATTATTGGGAGATAGTTGTGAAGATTGTAGCAATATAGTTTATTGTACTCCGTCAATGGATAATGAATTTGAATGGATAGATAAATTTTCTATTGGAACATTTGAATATAAAAGTGGGAAAGATGATAATGGTTATGGAAAGTTTGATCATAGCCCTGCGAAAACCCTTGTTGAAAATAGGATGACATCCATTAAAATAAATCTCGGATTTAGAAGTGAGATATACAATGATTATGTTTATGTTTGGGTTGATTTCAACAAAGACGGTACATTTCAAAAAGATGAGATCATTTTTAATGACACAAGTGGATCATTAACAGAAGTAAAAAAGATTATTGAATTAAAAGATTCTTTTGATATTGGATTTACAACTTTGAGAGTAATGGTAAGCGCTTATGAAGTATCTGACCCGTGTGATGTTAGTTCAGGTAATTTTGGGGAATATGAAGATTATTGCATTTATTTGGATAAAGATTATTGTGATGTTGACCAAATAACTATTGATTCGATCAATATTGATACTACATCTGCTAAATTTTCATGGAGTAATCCGTATAATTATGATTATTTCAGATTATTGTTAGATGATCCTAAAACACCGCATTTATTCCATTATGTTGATTTTATTCAGGATACTTCTTATACATTTAGAAATCTGGAAAAATGTTCTGATTATAGATTTATAATTGTTCCATATTGTTTGCCATATAAATCAGGTTATACTAATTCTTATAGTTTTAAAACCCGGTGTACTAATGCTGTAATTGACAAATCTGTGCAGAATATATTGTTTTATCCTAATCCGGTCAATGATATATTAAATATTGATACCGGTGATGATACAGGAAGTACAAGGATAGAAATATTTGATCTGTTTGGAAAAAAAGTCTTTTCAAAAAGTTATAATGGATCGAATATGAAGATTGATTTGAGTAAAATATTTATTCCCGGAATGTATATTATGAAAATTGAAAAACATAATTTTATACAAACAGCCAAGATCATTAAACAGTAACTTACCGTGTAAAATAATATAAAATAGGGTGCATTTCATTTTTTCGCTTTTCCCTTCCTTCGCCTCTGACTCCTAAAGGAGAACACAACCCGCAATGCGAAAAAATGAAATACACCTTATAAAATATTATGAATTGTTAATAAGTGTTGAAAAGATACAATCATATCAACCCATTTTCTTTTAAAATATCCTTGACCTTCTCTATGGGTACTTCCATAATATCTGCAATTTGAGCGATGTCAAATTGTCTTTTGTAGAGCTTGGTTACAGCTTTGGTAAGTACTTCTTGTCTGCCTTTCTCCATTCCCTTTTCCATTCCCTTTTCCATTCCCTTTTCCATTCCTTGTTTTATTAAAGTATCATAAGCAGTCATAATATCTGATTTTAATGGTGAAGGTAAATTATCTATAATTTTCAATAATACATTTACTTCAATATTTCTCAAAGTATAAACAATCGTGGGATAAATTAAGTTCCTGTTTGAAGCGGAATTTAGTTTTTCAAATATTAATTTTATCTTTTTCTCCAAATCAGCAGGTCTGAATATATATTTTCCCAACAATAATATTGCCGTTAATAAAGAATCCCCAAATGCATTTAATTCTTCATCTGAAAATTTAGCTAAATCAATAAATACGGTTTTAAATATAGGAACATACACCTTGAGTTCAGGAGGTAAATCTTCAATTAATTCTTCAACAGACTTGAAAATCCATTTTTGTTTTCCATGATAAAACACAACAGGTAATATTAACTTAAGTGAACCGGTGTTTTTATATTGCTTGTAATATCCGTAAGCAACATAAAGCAGCAATTGCACAGCAGTAAAATCATCAGGCTGACTTTTATGTTCCAATACAATAGAGATATATACTTCACTATCGTCTTTTTTGGAAACAGTAAAAACCATATCGGAAAAAATTTCTTTTAGATCCCTTAAAACAAAATCGGTTTCAGCGTATTGTAATGTTTCCAAATCAATGAATTGCAATACTTCTGCCGGTAAAAAAGAGGATAAAAACTTTTTGGCGATATTGATATCGCTTAAAACTGTTTTTATGTATTTGTCGTGTATGTTATTGATGTTCACTTTACAAAAATATAAATATTTTGAAATTATTCAAAGGTGTATTTCATTTTTTTGCATTGCGGATTAGGTTATCTATAGATTGTCGAGCTTGTCTAGGTATAGGAGTTAAAGGCAAAATATGGAGAAAAAATAAAAAAATGAAATCCATGTGTATGAAATTATGGAGAAACTATCTAAAATAAATTATTAGAATAATGGTATCAATTGAATGTTTTGGCGGTATTTTTGCAATGAAATAAGCAAAAATGGTGACAAAACCTAAAATCAATGATGAAAATGCAGGAAAATCAGCTTAATTTTGCAGTTGCCGGAAATCCGGTTTCCCATAGCTTAAGTCCTTTGCTGTTCAGCGATTTTGCTAAGCAATTGGATAAAGATTATTGTTACAGCAGGATTCTGGCAAGAAATGTAAATGATATT
>JALVEG010000305.1 GCA_027031145.1 Saprospiraceae bacterium
AAGGTTTTCAAAGGAAAACTAAAAGAACAAAAATTAATTGTAAATAAATATAAATAAATGTTTAACTTTGACAAAATAAGAGTCAAGAAAATTCAGGACGATACACCTGTATCACATCTAATAGATCGTGATGTCTTTCCAGAAGAAATGCCTGATTTGTTTCCTGAAAAGACTGAACACTCCAAGCTGCATGTTTTATCTTTCCTGATTTTTTCAATTCTTCCAATGCCTCCCAGGGTTCATCCCTTTCCAGTAATTCGGTATTGGGACTGTGTAATTGCAAAATATCCAATGCTTCAACACCAAGTCTTTTTATACTTTGTTCAGCAGCAAAGATCAGATGTTTTTTTGAATAATCAGGATTGAAAGGAGTTGTTTTATGAGTTTCATTTATATATGGATAAAAATTGTTACCGGCTTTAGTGGCAATCACCAAATTATCATCATGACCCCTTTCCTTGATTACCTTGGAAATCAATTCTTCGGAATGGCCAAATCCGTAGGTATCGGCAGTATCTATAAAAGTAACGCCTTTATCAAGGGCTTCATGCAATGCTTTCATCGATTCTTTATCATCGGTTTCTCCCCAATCTCTTCCGCTAATTCCCCATGCTCCAAAACCAACAGTAGAAATTTCCGGTCCGTTAATGCCTAATTTTATATATTTCATCTGTTTAGTATTTTAGGTGCTTTTGTAACGTTAAAAAATAATACAGTCTTGATTTTTTGCAATACTTTTTTATCAAGAAAAAAGTATGAATAAATATTTTTTATTCAAAATAATAATAGAATTTATCTATTTGTTTTTTAAGTTTATTTTTTAAAGGTTTAGCCTCTAAAGTAGTTTTTGCTGAAATAAGATTATGCATCGTTTCTTCCATAGAATTAAAATATTTATGCAAATTGTCCCAGGTTTCTCCTTTATTATTCTTATCCAATAATATTATTTTTGCCTTATCAAAAACATCTTTACCCAGTTTATTATAATCTTCGACACTTTTTCCATTAAAATTACTGACAATATTTCTGACTTCATTCATGGCATTTAAAACATCATCCGAAACATCGATCTTTTTTCCGTCTTTCAATTCAATTTTTCCCCCTTCCATCATATTCCCTGATTGCATATCTGTATGCAAACTATCAAACCACACAGGTTTTTCCATTTCATTTTCAAAAATATATTTTGCGATGATCCTGATCGTATCGTCAGCAATATGATATTGAGCGGGCATTGCACTGAATTTTCTTAATGCACCAGGCATTAATGCAATATCTTCAGAAGGATTTTTAGCCCATTTTGCAATAGCATCAACAAACTCTTTTTCTGTTTTATAGACAGGAAGATAGTGTTCTTTCACTCTGAACAAAGGAGGTGCTATCATATTCTCCTGTGATTCCGGCATATGGCAAATATAACAATTTTGTTTCATTAAATCGTATCCGGTTTCCTCATTTTTAGTGCTTTCTTTTTGACCATTGCCACAACCTGACAATATCACAATAGCAATAATGACATAAAATATTCTCATAATTAATTATTTTTGTTTCTTCTTTTTCTCATCTTCTTTTGCATTTCTCTTCCTCCCCATGGATAGATTTCTTTTGCTTTGAATGTCTCATCATCAATTTTCACTCCTGTTATTTTTATCTTTTCCCCTTTTTCCAACAAAACAGGATTTGCAATAAATGTTGAATCTATATTGATGATCCATTTTTTATTTTCAAAATCATTAAATTCCAGTATTCCGTCTTTTACATCATAAATCACCCCTGCCAGATTACCTTTATCCGGATTCTGCCAGATTTTTTCCTTCTTTTTCTGAATACTTTCATAAAATCCTGTTCTGATCGCAAAAGCATTTTCAAACCACGATGCTCCTCCACCTATAAAAAATATTGTCCCTATTAACACACTTAATCCCACATTGATAGCAATAAGCCTGGAAAATGTAAATTTATATCCCCTTTGAGAATAATAAATCGCATAAAGCGAACCTAAAATAAACACAATTAATAACACTAACCAAATAAATGGTAAAATAGATAAGAATAATTCTATCCTGGAATGTCCTATGTGTGACAACAATTCAAAATCGGTCTGCTGAATGGCAAATAATATAACTGAAAAAGAAATCGCTCCTACCAGTACAAATAGAAAATACATCAACCACAACAGAAAATTATTGAGGTTGAAAACCCATTTTGGTTTAGGTTTGATCTTTTCTTTTTTAATGGTTTCTATCAATTTGTCAGGGTTTCCCATAATATTTAGTTTAATAATTCATTTACAATATTTTCATTCTTTACGATCCTGGCAAAGGCTTTTTTAGCTCTGTTTATACGGGTCGCAACCGTGCCTTCAGGTATTTTAAGAATATCTGAAATCTCTTCATAATCCATATTTTCCAAAAATTTCAATACCAGCACTTCCTTGTATTTTTCGGATAATAAATTCAATACTTCAAGTATTTTTTGACTTTTTGTGGGTTTTTCTCTCAATTCAAATTCATTTTCATCCCCTACTTCATGTGAATAATTTTCTTTTACTTTTTCCAAAGTTTGTTTTTTCCTATATAAAGAAATGGTTTCATTGTGAACTATGCGGTATAGAAAACTGGAAAATTTGATGGTTTCATCATAACCATTGATATTTTTCCATATTTTAATAAAAACATTTTGCAAAATATCTTCAGCTTCATCTTCACTAAAATTTGAGATCTGAAAAATATATCTTTTTAATTTTTTTTCATACCGTTCATAAATACAGCGAAAGTATTCAACATCTTCAATAGATCTTGAAATAATTTCCTTGTCGCTCAACGAATCACAAATTTGTTTTGTTACCGGCATATATTGGTTTTCAAATGAATCTCTATCTTGTATCTACACAATGTAATACGCATCCCAATAATATTTCTTTCATGTGCTTATTTGTTATTCTCA
>JALVEG010000306.1 GCA_027031145.1 Saprospiraceae bacterium
TGCAACAAACAGCTATTTTATACCGAATGTAAAAGCCACTTTGTATAGTTGTAAAACCAATCTACCGCCAAATACCGCTTTCAGGGGCTTCGGAGGACCTCAAGGTATGTTTGTGATAGAGTCCGCCATTACTAAAGCAGCGGAAGAATTGAACATTCCGGCAAATAAAATCCAGGAAGCAAATTTGATTAAGGACGGAGATGAATTTCCTTATGGTCAAATAGCTGCAGAAACCCAGATAAGTAATACCTGGAATCAAGTTCAGAAAAAATTTAATCTAAAGAATAAGATTGAAAAAATTGAAAAATATAACGCTGACCATAAATACAAAAAGAAAGGATATGCTTTGATGCCTGTTACTTTTGGTATTTCTTTTACCAATACAATGATGAATCACGCCAGGGCATTGGTACATGTTTATCAGGATGGAAGTGTAGGGGTAAGCACAGGAGCAGTGGAAATGGGACAAAGTGTAAATACAAAAATGATACAGGTTGCTGCTATATCTTTTGGAATTAACAAAGAAAAAATTAAAATTGAAACCACCAATACTACAAGGGTTGCAAATACTTCCCCTACAGCTGCAAGTGCCACAGCGGATTTGAACGGAAAAGCATTGCTAAAAGCTTGTAACAGTATTAAAAACAGATTGGAAAAAGTTGCAAGTGAAGTTTTGAGCTTATCATCTGAAGACAAAATTTCTTTCAGGGAAAACTATATTTATATAAATGATAAAAAATCGTCATTAAGTTGGGAAAAACTTATCTGGGAAACATTTGCAAGACGAATAAGTCTTTCGGAAATAGGACATTACTCTACCCCTGTAATCAATTTTGATAAAAGCATAGAAAAAGGACATCCTTTTGCATATTATGTTTACGGTACTGCTTTTACCATTGTGAATTTGGATTGCATAAGAGGAATATATGAAATTGAAAGCGTTGATATAGTTCACGATTTTGGAAAATCCATTAATCTTGGAATAGATCAGGGACAGGTCGAAGGTGCATTGGTTCAGGGTATAGGTTGGATGACAATGGAAGAGTTATCCTACAATTCAAAAGGACAATTATTATCAAACACCCTTTCTTCTTACAAGGTGCCGGATATATTTTCAGTACCGAAAAAAATAGATATTCTCCTGCTTGAAACTAAAGGAAATGAAATGGCAATTTTGAAATCAAAAGCTGTCGGGGAACCACCATTGATGTATGGTATCGGCACATATTTTGCTTTGGAGAATGCCATTAAAGCATTTAATCCGGAGTATAAACAGAGATTTAATGCACCGATGACCCCGGAGAAAGTGTTGCCAGGGTTGTATGGCGAGTAAAACTGCTTATTAACCCGGATTATTCATGCTTTTAGCTTTATGTAGATTTTAGAGCCTCACACAAGAAATTCCTCAGGTGTTAATCTTGTTCTTTTTTCCTGACTCTTCGTTAATCAAACAGTCATTATACTATTGCATAACTCCTGTTTGATTGCCTTGATTCAGAAATAAATTCCTGCCATTAACACCTAATTTACTTCATGTGTGAGGCTCTTGGCATCGAAATACGTAGATATATCCTTATATTTCAAGTGTTTCGTAACGCAGCAGATGCATAAAGATAAAAGCAAACGATACACCAAATTTGGGGTATTAATTTTTAAACATATTTTCACATAATTTATTAATATTTAGTGATTTAATTCATTATAAAAATTAAAGTGGTGAATAATGCGGGTTAATTCTTTCAATTATTAATATTATTGTTATTTATTACCTTCAATAAGGCTCCATTATTATTGCTGATGGTGGAAATACTTTGATTCGAATTGTTTATAAACTCACAACCATCAACAATCAGTTCGGAGCTATTTCCGGTATTATAAATATGACAACCATTTGACAATGCCTCAACATTTGTTATCTTTATATTTTTTAGATATATTTTGCCTTGATTATACAAACCTGCACCTGATTTATCTTCTGTTTCATTTCCATTGGCATTACCATTTTTAATAATAAATCCATCCAAAAGAACAGTTTCATTGGAATTATTGGAAATCACATGATAAATATTATCGGAATTATCACCAGGTACTGCTATATCACCTGATAATACAGTTGGATATAAATCGATATCTCTGTCTGATTTTTGAGGATTGTCCGTATCTGGAAATGAACCGTAAATTCTGATTTTATTATTGAATTCAAATCCTTTGGTTCTGTCATTTAGTTCATTTGGAAGATATATTCCCTGTTTAACCCAAATCTCTGTGATCTGAGGATTGATTTTAGCCAGTTCTATTGCAGATTCGAGAGAAACCAGGGCAGTTCCCCAGCTTTGACCATTAGACAAACTATCTGCATTTTGGTCAACATAAAGAATAGTGTCCAAATGTGAACTTGCAACCGGATTGTTGACCCAGACGCTATAAGACCTCGAAGGAATTATCACTCTGCCATGATTGTTGTCGATAATAACATTTGGTGAATACGATTTGCCCAAAACATCAAAAATAGTATCCCCCTGATTTAAAGCACTAAAAGAACTCAATTCAAATTCAACATCTACAGTATCTCCGGCAAAATTTATAGCGATGATCACTTCATTAGTATTATCATTTCCTCCACCTTTGATTTGATATATCAATGTTGTGCTGTCCTGATATTCCGGATGAGAGTGATAATAAATATAATACGGGGTTCCAAATCTGTTTAGATAATCGATTTGTGATGCCCCATAGATATAATTCTTTTGAACTTCCATAAGCATATCAAGATCAAACTGAAGATTTTGAACGGGAGCATTTGGAATAGTATCCCCGAAATAATCCGGATAGTAAATACAAGGTAATCCTATTTTATTGTTTGTCAAAATATATGCGTAAGCCAGTAAAGCGTCATTCTGAATTGGTTCACCCGGATTTCTAAAGTCGTGATTATTAAGAAAAGTTACAACATCATAACCGCTACTGCCGGCAGCATCTACCATGCCTGACTGGAATACATTTCTTCTGTCATAATGATAACCGTCACAGGCATTTTTCAATTCCTGTCTTAAAGCAAAATCAAAAAGTCTTGGATGAATATTATCTTTTGCATCCTGTGTCATACCGGCTTTTACATTATCTACCCAATTTTTTAAAGTATTTGGATTAGCATCAAAATATTCACCTACAACCATTCCGGGATCTATACCATGATGATGCAGACTGTCCAAAAGTTTTGATACAAAATCATAAGGAAAATGTTTAACGGCATCCATTCTAAAGCCTCTGTAACCGACATCGTTCCATAACCATTTGCTCCAATCAATCAATGTATCCCTGACATATTTTCTATCCTGATCATAATCATAAAACCACCATGGCCAGTCCCAAAATCCATCCAATTTTGTATAGCTTTTATTGATACTGTTTGGTTTGAAAAATTCAAAATCCATATCTCCTCTGCCACTGGGAAGCCCGGAAAAATCTGTCCAGGTTTGATATCTCATGTCATTTACGATATCCTGACTTTCGGCACTACTCCAAATGCCATAAATTCTATGATCGGAATAATCTCCGTTAAGATTATTGAGATAGATAAATATCGTATCACCTGCAGGATCAAAATCAGATGCCTTTAAGTTTAGGTGGAATTCATCTGTTTTGCATGTTCCGGTATCTATATTTGCCCGCCAGTTTCTACCTAATGTGATCGTATTGTTGCTCTGACCACAATCGCCACCACCATTAGGTTCAACTTCAGTAGTATCTAAGAGATTTTGCCACCCTATTTTATTGGTCTGCATATATACCTTATAATCTCTATTAAAATATTTGCTATCCTGTGTTTTGCTGCTTATTTTGAAATAATAATCGCCTGCACCATGACCTGTCGATCCTCCAATTGGCAATATACATCGAAATCTGTCAGAAGGATATGCATTCCTAGTATTGTCCATATATATTTCTATATAATCTTCAACTGCACTGTTATTTTCTATTTTTCCTCCGTCCCTGTGATTATAGACCACATCTGCAACAGCGTTAATTCCTGCATTTGAAAGAGTTGTGATCAGATTATCAAGTTGGTTCCTGGTTCCAAAATGAGTAGCTCCCAATCCGTATTCTCCAAGGTCAAACAGATCTTTTGGATCATATCCGTTGCTGCAACTCCCGGAACTGGTTCGTGAAGATGGTGGCAACCATAAATATGTTATGCCTCCTGTTGCAAGAACATTTGCCTTATTCTGAAGAGTATCCGCCCAGGTGTATCCGTCACAAGTTTTTGGGAAATCCCAATACCAGCCCTGCATCATTACATCCTGTGCAAATGCAATATAGAAATTTGTAAACATTAAAATAAATAATATTATTAATTTATCAATTTTTAGCATATTGTTTTAAATATCAATTAAATAAATAAAAAGCAAATATAATTATTTTGGTATTTATCAATGTCATATTAAAAAATTTATTTAAAATCCATGTAAATTAAATTTTGATTTTATCTTTACTTCCAAAAATGCTTATGAGATTTTTATTTGTCTTTATATTTTTCTCTTCATTTATGTATTCCCAAACCGATAGTATCTATAATGATGACCCCGCACAATATATGCCTCTCGGTATGACTCATGCGAAATATCACTTTTACGCAGATACGGGTTTGGCAAAAATAGATAAAAATAGAATAAATCCTCCTTTTTGGTGGACGGAAATGAAAAATCCGGAACTCCAAATATTAATCTATGATCAAAAAATAAAAGATTGTACAGTCTCATTGGAAAATGCTAAAGGTATCAATTTATTGAATGTGGTCAGGGTTTCGAATCCTAATTATTTGTTTGTAAATGTTGAAATCACAAATGAAGCAAAACCCGGAATTTTTGATATAGTATTGGCTAAAGATGGTCATAAGATAAATTACAAATACGAACTTAAACAAAGAAGTAATGATGATAAAAGAGGTCTGTCCAATGCAGATTTTATCTATCAGATAATGCCGGACAGATTTGCCAATGGAGATTATTCCAATGATAGTTTTGATGATATGATGCAACAGGGTATTAACAGGAGTAAAATGTATTTTAGGCATGGTGGTGATATTCAAGGTATGATAGATCATCTGGATTATATTTCGGCTCTGGGGGCTACTGCGATTTGGTCTACTCCATTGCTCGAAAACGATCAGCCTTATGCTTCTTATCACGGTTATGCTATTACGGACTTTTATAATATTGATAAAAGATTCGGCACAAATGAATTGTACAAAATATTTGTTTCAACAGCTCATCAACACGGATTGAAAATAATTATGGATATAGTTTTGAATCATTGTGGTAATGAAAATTGGCTTATGAGGGATATTCCTTCTGCCAATTGGATACATCAGTGGCCTGAATTTACAAGATCCAATTTTCGTTCATCTGTAATTCCAGATCCTTATGTTTCGGATTTTGATAAGAAGAAACTGGAAGAAGGGTGGTTTGATTATTCGATGCCGGACCTTAATCAATCTGATAGTTTATTGGCTACATATCTTATTCAAAACAATATCTGGTGGGTGGAATATGCTGATCTGGATGCATACAGGATAGACACTTGGTTTTTTCCAGATCAGAAGTTTTTATCAAAATGGGTAGATGCTATGTTGTATGAATTTCCAAAATTAACTTTGTATGGAGAAACATGGGTTCAAAACGAAAGTGTACAGGCTTATTTTACAAGAAACAACAGATCCGGTAATATCAGGAGTTTTAATTTGCCATCTGTAACGGACTTCCAATTGAATTTTGCAATCGAAGAAACATTGACCGAACCACAAACATTTACAGCAGGTGTTTCCAGATTGTATTACACTTTGGCTCAGGATTTTTTATATGACAATGCTTACAACAATGTTATTTTTCTAGATAATCATGATAAAACCAGAATTTTTACTACAGTAGCCAAAGATAAAAATAAATTGAAAAGTGCCATAGGATTATTAATGACGCTAAGAGGTATTCCTTCTTTGTATTACGGCACAGAATTGATGTTTGAAGGTGATGCAAATCCGGATGGCAAGGTAAGACAGGATTTTCCCGGAGGCTGGAAAGAAGATAAAATCAATAAATTTCAGGCTAAAGGCAGGACTAAAGCAGAAAATGAAATATTTGAATATGTTAAAGGTTTAGCAAATTACAGAAAGGCAAATCCGGTATTGCAGACCGGAAAATTTAAGCATTTTATTCCCGAAAACGGTATTTATGTGTATTTCAGATATAATGATGACAAAACGGTTATGGTTATTTTAAATACTACTGATAAAATACAAAAACTATCTTTGGACAGATATAAGGAAATGATAAAATCGCATACAAAGGCAAAACAGCTTCCTTCAGGGAAGCAGGTTTATCTAAATAATATTAATGTGGATAAAAACAGCATTATGATTTTGGAATCAATATGATCAATTAGCATCCAACATCCAGATAAGGTATTTTTTGATATTTATATTTTAGGGTTAATGTCCAACCATAAGAATTGAGCAGTTTTTTTAATAAATCTATATGCTTGTCAAATTCTTCTTTTGATTTACTTAAAAGTTGACTATCCATAGCTTTTCTTTGGATAAATAACTTTGCCTGTTTATTCATTTTGTTGTAGTCTTCAACAGTAAAAGTATTGAAAGTGCCTTCAGTTATATCATAATAATCCAAATCATGATCTATAGAAATAATTCCCGGTTTTGTAATATTGGAAATAACTATTGTTTTTTTTGAATTATCAATATCAATTTTCATATTATTCAAATCCAAACCGGCAAGTACTTTGGCTTTTACTCTAATCAGTGCTTTTTTCTGAAAGGGGCTTATATCAAAACCAAAGTATTCTTTATAGCTGTATATATCAGTAAAGTACCCTTCGACTGTTCCGAGTTTCAATACATTTTTTACCTGCTCCAGAATAGTTTCCTGACTTATTTCGGTTTTTTTCTCAGCAAACCGGTATTTGAAACCGCTATACCATGCTCCAGCTAATATTAACAATAACAAAAGAAAAGAAATAAAATATTTGGTTATTCTACGCATAATATGATAACCGTAATTAAGCCAAAAATATTGCAAAGACAAGTGCAGCGCGCAAAGAAAATATATCCGTGTATTCTTTGCGCAATGCACTGTCATATATTAAAACTTCAAATTAAATGTTAAATGTGGATCAACACAAAAACGAAATCTTCGCCTACTGTTATTTAGATTAAAAGTTGGTGAAAAACCGGTTTTAATAGAAAATTTTTTGTTGATATGAAAGATTATATCAAAAGGAAATATAATGCTTTTCTCGTTTTTCAAATGTAAGTATTCCGGTGAACTCCAATAATATTTATATTGATATTGGAGACCGAATGAAAAATCTACTTTATTGCTTATTCTTTTTAGATACCCCAATCCGATAGAGGATACATAATAATTAATAGGTTTATCGTAATAGTTATATTTTTCTTGAAGATCATCACCAAATATTGATGAAGCCGGCGACCTCAATCTTCCGTTAATAAATAAACTCCTGGCAATAGGGTATGAAAATTCTGTTCCAATTATTAGACCGTTATAGCCCTCAAATCCGAGGTTAATACCAATCCCTGGTCTATTGTGTTCATATTTTTGAGAGAATAATAAAAAGGGAAATAATACAAATAATACAAATACCAATTCTTTTTTCATTTCAAGTAATTTTATAATGATAAAAAAATTGGTGGCCACCAAAAACAATATTATGATAACGTGAGAAAATTAATTTTGCTGCCGGTTATTGAAAAAAAGGTGCATTTCATTTTTGTCAAGGAGAGTTTATTTCCCTGTACTTTTTTAAATAAAAGGGAACTCTACTCAGGTAAGGGGCATTTTGATTGAAAAAATCTCTTTTTTGATGCAATTGAAAAATGGTTTGAGTTGGATGAAAAAATAATTAAACAAAAACCAATGAAGTTTAATAATAAATTACTATTTTTGAAGAGAGAACAAGTTGTCAAACAGCTACAACGTGGAAGAACTTAACTATCACTAACTATTTATTTAAATTAATTAATTATTTTTTATTTAAAATTTTTAAAATGAAAAAAGCAACTTTTATCTTGTTTTTTATTTTTATTGGTTTTTTTTCCATAGCCCAAAGACAAATAGGTGTCGGATTGAAAGTAGTATCAACCTATGAGCTAAATAAATATGAAGATCAAGGAAATTTGATTGTAGGTAATTTTCCAGAGAGAATTGGATCTTTAGCTTATGGTATTTCTTTTGAAGGACAATTGCAAAATAATTTATTTTGTGAAATAGCTGTAAATAAAAAAAATTATTGGATGGGATATGAAAAAAATCCTTATTTAAAATCAATTAGTTCAGCAAGTTATTTGTTTACTTCTTTTCAAATTCCAATTTTGTTAAAATATAAATTAAAGCTTCATAAGTTTGTTTTCATAAGCCCAAATATCGGACCTGTATTTTGCACAAATCAACAATATGGCGCTTATCATGAATCTAGTAATAATGACTTTGAAAATATAATAAAAATAAGTTACAAAAATGATTTTGCCAAAAGATTTATTTTAGGACAATTTGGTCTTGATTTGGAACTAAATTTTACTGAAAAATTTGGTTTAGTTATTAATTCTGCTATTCTGCAAGGAAATAAAAAGGTTGTAGTGGGAAATATTCTTTATAAATTGAAAAATGCTACTGGCTGGAATACAGCAAAAATCACAAATAATGGCAATTATTGGTTTATCGGATTGTCTATGAAGTATAATTTTTTGTATTAGAAACAAAGTTTTTCAAATTCACATTAGTTTTCTTTTTATTTAATCACATTATTCAATATTTTTTTCAGAAGAAAAAAGACATATAATGGAATATTTATAAAATTATCCGATTTAATTAAATTTCTCGGAGATTTAAGTCAATAAATCGGAATTTATCTCCGGATTTGTGCTATTATTTCAATATTTATCCCCTAAAAAATGTAATTCTAATATTTTTTAACCCCCTGAAAAGTGTTAAAAATACTCAATTTTATCTTGCAAAAAGTGTTTTATGAATTGCTGAAGAACCGAAATATAAAAAGGCGCACTTTTCACAAAGCACGCCTTTTTTACTATAAAATAAATATATCTCTATTTCAATACGTTGAATTTCTTTCCTACCATAAATGCATGATTAGATACACTAAGGAAGTAAGATCCTGATTTCAAACCGGAAATATCCAGTTTGATTATTCGTGCCGCATTTACTCTGGTTTCACTAACTTTTCTACCATTCATTTCAAATATTGTTAATAAAACATCCCCGGTTGCATCAAGCTTGGATAAATCGACATTTAGATCGTTTACAGCCGGATTAGGATAAAGGGTTACGATTTTATTGTCTAAAACATCAATTACGGCTGATGATTTTACAAATGAATATTCTCCTGTAGCACTATTGAAAGTAACATCCCAAACTCCTTCCTGACACCAGATATTAGGTCCGTCCTGAGTACCAACACCCGCAGGGAAATCCCTTGCTCCCCAATTGACAGTCCATGCGGTATTTGCTCTGAATTTAATACCGCTGTCACTTGCCGTTGTGTCTGCTTCAGTCAAATTAATACCTGAACCTGTCCATATTTGGTCATCATCGGGGGAAACAGTCAGGTAATAGTCAAAATTAGGAGTATCATCAGGCCATGCACCAAAAGGTCCGTCTTTTCCGACAATAGATATTTGATCATAAACCACAAATACTTCAAATGAATATTCACCTGATAAAGAATTGAAAGTAACATGATATTTTCCTGCTACAACAGGAATATTGGCTCCATCCTGAACACCTGTTCCGGTAGGAAAATCTCCCGAACCCCAGTTTACTTTCCAATCATGGTTTGCTCTGAACTTAGCTTCTCCGTCAACCAATTCAACATCAAGTCTCCAAACAGTCGAATCCGGATCGGGGATCATATCAGTATCTGTACTCCAACCTCCGGGTGTAGCAGATCCAATTAGTCCTATTGCATCATATTTAACCAATTCCAGGAAATTAAATTCCAGTGTATTGGTATTGAAAGTTACTCTGTAATCTCCTGCGGTTACAACTAAGTTATCACCATTAGGTACTCCTACTCCACTTGGGAAAGTATTCAATGAATCTCCACCCCAATTTAGCCCCCAATCATGATTTGCTCTGAATTTCAATTCTCCGTCTGTCAATGAAACATCAGCTTGCCAAACATCCGGATTATTAGGATTTTGATTCAAATCCGTATCAGCATCCCAACCTCCGGGTGTAGCAGATCCGATAATACTAATATATTCAAATGCCACTATTTCTGTAAAATTGTATTCTCCGGTTAAAGTATCAAAAGTAACATGATATTTTCCTGCTTTTGGAATTGGAATGTTTGCACCATCCTGTACTCCTGTACCTGAAGGGAAATCATCTGAGCCCCAATTAACCGCCCAATCATCATCTTTTCTGAATTTTGCACCCCCTACAACCAAATCAATATCTACAAAAAATCCATGCTCGGTTGTATCTCTGAACATATTTGTATCTTCATCCCATCCTCCCGGAGTAGCATCTCCAATAATTCCAATTGGCGACTCAACAACAAAAACATATTCTCCTGTACAAGAATTAAATGTAATGTGATAATCACCAGCAAAAACAGGAATATTGGGACCGTTCTGT
>JALVEG010000307.1 GCA_027031145.1 Saprospiraceae bacterium
TTTGATATGGGTACGGTAATCAATCATTGTCGGTATTTCCCTATCAACTTTACCGAGTATATCTTCACGTACTATCACAAATGTAACTCCTGCAGGTCCCAGATTTTTTTGAGCACCTCCGTAAATGATACCGTATTTTGAAACATCAACCGGTCTTGACAATATATCCGATGACATATCAGCAACTAAAGTAACACCAAAATCCAAATCCTCTTTGATTTCAGTACCTGCAATTGTATTATTGGTAGTGATATGCAGATAATCGACATCTGACGGCACTTCGAATCCTCTCGGGATATAATTGAATCCCTTATCGGCTGACGAAGCTACTTCCACTACTTCTCCAAAAAGTTTTGCTTCTTTTTCAGCCTTTGTTGCCCAAGCTCCTGTATTTAAATAAGCTGCTTTGGTCCTCAACAAATTGTATGGAATCATATAAAACTGTGAGCTGGCACCGCCACCGAGAAACAATACATGATACCCTTTGGGAATACCCAGCAATTCTTTGAATAGATCCTGAGCTTCATCCATTACATCCTGAAACTCTTTGCTCCTGTGTGATATACTCATCAAAGAAACTCCACTACCATAAAGATCATCAATAGCTTCTTTTGTTTTTTCATAAACTATTTCCGGTAAAATTGAGGGTCCTGCAAAAAAATTATGTTTTTTCATCTGTTAAATTTTTAAATTTTATTCATTCAGAAATATATTTAAATAACTTTCTAAATAATGATTTTTTTAATAAATATCGATCAATAAATAATATGTCCCAAATATATTAAAGTTTTATGAAAAAATAAACAAGATCGGCAAATATTATTTGGAATTTATAATAACTGTGAATAAATGACCCATTTTGATAAAACTCTATTTAGTTTTTTATTGTAAACATTAAGAAATTAAGGTCATTAAGTCGCAGGATAAGCGAATGTCTCTGAATTCGCTTCTTCACTTCTAAAATCATCATTTCTTGTTCAATATTTCAAACTTTTCTGGTATCCTTTTATTTTGTCATTATTTTTGTTTGCTTCGTCACATCTCGGCTTAGCCGAGACCGCCAAAATAGGTTTGTGGTTTTGCTCATACTACCATAATGACGCCACTAACGGGGCTTTTAAGGATTTATTTTTTTGTTGTTCTACCATCCCGCAGTACCGCGGAATCGCCTCTAACGAGACTTTTCGATATTCAAAATTTGAAAACCTTATCTCTCTCTCCATATCCTCTGTCAAATAAATTTGACGGCCCAAGCGTTATTGCTTCAAAACAGCGACCAAAAAAAATAGCCTTCTTCAAGGAAGAAAGCTATCTAATTCTTTTAAAAGAATAGTTGTGTTACTTACCACCGCCACATTTTCCTTCACCGCATTTTCCTTCACCACATTTTCCTTCTTTTTTGTCTCCTTTAACAGCTTCTTTTACATCTTTAGCTGCTTCTTTGGTAGCATCAGCAGCTTTTTCAACAGCTTCTCCCGCTTTAGCAGCAGTACTGTCTGCAACTTCTTTTACTGCTTCAGCAGCATCTTTTACAGCATCTTTAGTAGCATCAGCAGCCTTAGCGGCAGCTTCTTTTGTGTTATCTGCAGCTTCTTTTGCTTTTTTACAGCTCTGAATTGTAAGAGCTCCTACCATTAAAATTGATAGTACGATTAATAAAGATTTGATTTTCATAACATTGGTTTTTTATAATTAATAAATTACTTGAATAACAAAGGTATATAAAATTATTTTAAATATATAATAATTTTTTATATTTTATTTTAAGATTTTTTAATAGCCGAAATCCTGTTCGACTTCTTTTACATCGGGAACCATACTTTTTAAAATCTGTTCCACTCCCGCTTTTAATGTTACTGTAGCTGACGAACAGGTAGAACAGGCACCGTAAAGCCTTACAGTGACAATACCATTATCAAATCCCAAATACTCAATTCCTCCTCCATCTTGTTCTATCCAAGGCTTTACATGCTGATCTATTATCTCTGCTATTCTTTCTTCGATATCACCTACTTCCCCTGATTCTTTTTTCCTTTGCCATTCAGCTTCAAGCATTTCTTTATATCCCTCTTTGACTATGACTTTTCCCTCTTCAAGATAGTTTTTTATAAAATCCTTGATCTCAAACATGATCTCACGCCAGTTTGCATTGGGATCTTTATCTATAGAAACAAAATTCTTATTGATAACAACACTTTTAACATAGGGGAATTTGTATAACTCAGTAGCAAAAGGACTCCATTCCTCAGCCATCTCAATAGATGAAAAATCACCCATTCCCTCAAACAAAATCCTGCTGGTCACAAATTTTAATGTGTCCGGATTTGGAGTTTGCTCAGTATATATCAATATCGGAGCCGGTTTCTTCTCTTTTTCTTTCTTCTTAATATTAAACATTGTCTTAAATTTTTTATTAAAACTACTCTGTACGAAGTATTCTCTAAAATAATTCCTACCTGACTAAGCAATTTCTTATGTATCTACCTGAATATATCCTTTCTTATTACGTATAACTCATTTTATTCAAAATAGTTCTGTTTAATATATGTTTTTATTTACTTTTGTTTAATTATAAATATAGTTATTACTTTTGCATAGTGCTTTTAAAATGAAAAAACGAAGTAAAAACGATAAAATCATACTGACAGGTTCAATTTGTATCATTGCAGGACTGGTTTTAATGAATTTAAACAGTTATTTTCAAATATTTTTATGGATTGGAATTATTCTTATATCTTATTTGAGTTACAAAAAATGGATGAAATAAATTCCCTGTAAAGCATTTTATATGAAATTCAGAACGGAAATAGATACAATCAATATACCTGTAAATATAAGTCATCAGGACAAACTTGTGATGTTGGGATCGTGCTTTACCGAAAATATAGCAGAAAAAATGCTCAGGTACAAATTTGATGCGCTTTCCAATCCCTTTGGAATAATTTATAATCCGGTTTCCATTTCAAAAATAATCGACAGAGCTATTTCACTTGAATATCCTGAAGAAAAAGATCTGGTACAACTTAACGGTCTGTGGCATCATTTTGACTTTCACGGGGACATGTCCGGGATTTATCCTGATGAAGTGATAAGAAAATCAACTATTTTCATCGATAATCTAAAGGAATATCTAACTTCTGCTTCAACTATTTTTTTCACCTTCGGCACTTCGATCGTTTATAAAAGAAATGATACAAATGAAATAGTTGCCAATAACCATAAATTTCCTTCAGGATTTTTTACCAAAATGCGATTGAAAATCGAAGATATTGTAAATATTATGACAAATACGATTACGGGACTAAGATCTCTTAATCCTGATATCAATATCGTATTTACTGTTAGTCCGGTCAGACATATCAAAGACGGATTGATCGAAAATCAAAAATCAAAAGCAGTGTTGTTACTGGCTATTGAAAAATTGCTTTCTCTTGACAATTGTTATTATTTTCCTTCTTACGAACTGCTGATAGATGACCTGAGAGATTACAGGTTTTACAAAGGAGATTTGGTACATCCTTCCAAAGAGGCAATTGAATATATCTGGGAAAAATTTTCAGATACTTTTTTTGATAAAAGTACAATGGAAATCATTTACAAAATAGAAAAGATAAGGCGATCGCTGGAGCACCGCCCCTTAAATCCTGATTCGGAAGCACATAAATCTTTCTTGTCCCGTCTGGAAAAAGATATAATGGAATTTAACAAGCTTTATCCTGAATTGAAATTTTAAGAATAAGTATTTGGTACTTATTCTGATTATTTTATCTTACCTTTGCAAAAAATTTAAAAAAGGCTACATGAATACACTGCATAAACTGAAAAAAGATATATCCGAAGCGATAAATGTTTTGACCGGACAGGAAATATCTCCTGCAAATCTGACTTTGACTCCTACAAAAAAAGAATTTGAGGGAGATTATACTTTATTGGTTTTTCCGTTGAGTAGATATTTCGGTAAAAGACCTGAAGAAACAGCAGAGATCATTGGTGATTATTTGAAAAACAATTACGATATAATCGATAACTATAATGTGATAAAGGGTTTTTTGAATCTTGGTTTTTCCAAAGATTATTGGCTTTATGCTCTGAAAGAGATGACCGGCACTCAGGATTATGGAAAGGGAGAACATAAAAGCAAAAAGGTAATGGTGGAGTATTCATCTCCCAATACCAATAAGCCATTGCATCTTGGACATATAAGAAATATACTTTTGGGATGGTCGGTATCACAGATACTGGAAAAAGCAGGTTATGAAGTTGTCAAAACCCAAATAGTTAATGATCGTGGTATCGCTATTTGCAAAAGCATGTTGGCATGGCAAAAATGGGGAGATGGAGTTACTCCCGAATCATCGGGTAAAAAGGGAGATTTTCTGGTAGGTGATTTTTATGTTTTGTTCGACAAAAAATTCAATGAAGAATATCAGGAATGGCAAAAAACCGATGAAGCCAAAAAAATATTTGAAGAGAACAATGAAAAACTCACTGAAGAGCAATTTTTCAAAAAGTATAAAAACGAATATTTCAATAGTCATAGTGTTTTAGGAGCTGAAGCGAGGGAAATGTTATTAAACTGGGAGAAAAAAGTCCCGGAAGTAATGAAATTGTGGGAAATGATGAACGGATGGGTATTACAAGGATTTGAAGAGACTTTTGAAAAACTGGGAGTTTATTTCGATAAATCATATTTTGAATCAAATACCTATCAACTCGGTAAAGATATCGTTGATGAAGGATTGGAAAAATCAGTTTTTTACAAGGAAAATGACGGTAGTGTCTGGATAGATCTGGAGGATATCAATATGGATAAAAAAATTGTATTGAGAAGTGACGGTACATCGGTTTATATAACCCAGGATATGGGAACGGCAGATCTTAGATTCAAAGATTTTGGAACCGAGAAGATGATTTATGTAGTTGGAGATGAACAGGAATATCATTTCAAAGTACTGTTTGAGATCATGAAACGTCTCAAAAGACCTTATGCCGATGACATGTATCACCTTTCATACGGTATGGTGGAATTGCCGACCGGAAAGATGAAGTCAAGGGAGGGGAAAGTTGTGGATGCAGATGATCTTATCGCTGAAGTTATACTTGAAGCTGAAAAATCTGCAAAAGAAAGAGGTGAACTTGAAAATACCACAGAAGAAGAAAGAGCAGCAATATATGAAAAAATCGGAATGGCTGCATTAAAATTTTTCATATTAAAAGTCAATCCAAAGAGAAGGATGATCTTCAATCCTGAAGAAAGCGTTGATCTGCAGGGGCAAACCGGACCTTATATTCAAAATGCTTATGTAAGGATCAAGTCGATAATCAGAAAAACTGGAAAATTAGAAATTAAAGATTTTAGTGATTATGCCGGCATAAATGAATATGAAAAATCACTGATAAGCTCTTTATCAGATTATCCGGAATTGATACAGCAGGCAGCAGAAGAACTGGAACCTTCCGCTATAGCCAATTTTGCTTATGATCTGGCAAAGAAATATCATAAATTTTATTCCGAGGTACGGGTTTTGGGAGCAGAAACCGAAGCAGCAAAAAATTTCAGAATTGCACTTTCAAATATGGTGGCTAATATTCTCCGGGATTCTATGGAATTGCTGGGAATCAGGATGCCAGAAAGAATGTAATAACAGAGAATTTATGAAAATATGACAAAATCCAAACGTATTTTAGCATTTAAAGTGACAAAATCCAAACGTATTTTAGCATAAAAAGTGATAAAATCCAAACGTATTTTAGCATAAAGCTTGACAAAATCCAAACATCTTTGTATATTTATAAAAAATGTAGGATTGTTAAACCGGAGTGATTTGTATTTATTTGTATAATTCAAACAAGTGGTTTTACACAAAAAACATTCAACACCTATCGGCGTTCATTTCCCACTTTCGTTTACCCCGCATTTCATACGGGGCTATTCATATTAAACCACTATCGTGGTTTTGCCATCTATCGTTTTTTTTCAATAAAATATACGATAATAGTTTAGTTAGAATTTGTGTTTTTATTCATTATCTATAAATTTTTTTATCAAGATAAAATAAAATATCCCCGCAGGGGATAAATGTAAATAGCCACCGGTGAAACCGGTGGTAACCAAGCGAGAGGGTTACAACTCCGATAGGAGTTGAATGTACATTTATCAACATATTGAAAACCTACCAAAAGGATATGTCTCGTAGTTTTTCCCTCTCACATATCTCCTCATATTTTAAAAGGAAATACAAATGGAAATAAATTTATGTAACTCAGGTAGGTGCTTTTGAAATGAAAAAAATTGATTTTTTTGTCAGACAAAGCTTATTTTTTGAAAGCATAACTTGTCCCGCAAAAAGGCGGGAGTGGAGCTACGTCAAAAAAAAAGCTGAAGTATGACGAAAAAAGTGGATTTTTCGTTCAAAATGACTCTACCTGAGTAGTTATAATTTATCTAAGTTAACCACTGAACAAGAAATGAAGATTTCTTTTTTATACTAAATTCTTTATTTTGCATAGCTCATCAAAATAAGAATTAACCATAATACAGGCGGACACTTATGACTCATAATAGAAATATCCTTGAATAATTCGGGTTAATTCCAATCTAAATATTTACATTTGCAACAGAATAACAATAAATACCAGTAAAATATTTAATAAAAAATATGTCAGAAGAAACAAAATCTTTAAATTTTATCGAGCAAATAATCGAAGAAGATCTTAAATCAGGAAAGTATACTGAGATTGTTACGCGGTTTCCTCCTGAACCCAATGGATATCTACATATCGGACATGCCAAGTCCATCGTTTTGAATTTTGGACTGTCCCAAAAATATGGAGGAACAACCAATTTGCGTTTTGATGATACCAATCCGATAGTTGAAGATATCGAATATGTAGAATCAATCATGAATGATATTCACTGGCTTGGATATGATTGGGGAGGAAAGGAACATTATGCTTCCGATTATTTTGATCAATTGTATGAATTTGCACAAAAACTAATAAAAAAAGGACTGGCTTATGTAGATGATTCTACCATTGAGGAAATAAAAGAAATGAGAGGAACTCCTACAAAACCCGGAATTGAAAGTCCATACAGAAACAGAAGTGTTGAAGAGAATCTCGATCTGTTTGAGAGAATGAAAAATGGAGAATTTGAAGACGGTTCAAAGGTTTTAAGAGCAAAAATAGATATGGCTTCTCCCAATATGCATCTCCGGGATCCAATAATGTACAGGATCAAAAACGCATTTCATCACAGGACAGAAGACAAATGGAAAATATATCCTATGTACGATTTTGCGCATGGACAATCCGATGCGATTGAACAGATCACACATTCAATTTGTACTCTGGAATTTGAAACCCACAGACCGTTATACAATTGGTTTATAGATAAACTGGAAATATTTCCATCCAGACAAATAGAATTTGCGAGATTGAATCTTAACTATACCATAATGAGCAAAAGAAAACTTTTGCAATTGGTGGAAGAAGAAATAGTAGAAGGATGGAATGACCCACGGATGCCTACTATCTCAGGAATGAGAAGAAGAGGCTATACTCCTGAAGCGATAAGGAATTTCTGCAACAGAATTGGGGTTGCTAAACGGGAAAATATAGTGGATGTAGCTCTTTTGGAATTTTCTGTCAGAGAACATCTCAACAAAATAGCTTTGAGAAGAATGGTTGTAACGGAACCTGTAAAATTGATAATAACCAATTATCCTGACGGTCAAACGGAATGGTTTGATATAGACAACAATCCCGAAGATGAAAATGCAGGTACCAGAAAGGTTCCTTTCAGTAAGGAAGTTTATATCGAAAAATCTGATTTTATGATAGATCCTCCAAAGAAATTCTTTAGGCTCGGTCCGGGCAGAAGTGTGAGGTTGAAAAATGCATACAAAGTTACTTGCGATGATTATAAACTTGATGATGAAGGAAATGTAAAAGAGATCTATTGCACATATCATCCAAATAGTAAAAGCGGTCAACCCGATACTTCGGGTATCAAAGTCAAGAGCACTATCCATTGGGTAAATGTTGCTGATGCAGTCCCTATTCAGATAAGGCTGTATGACAGATTATTTAATGATGAAGCACCTGATGGTCACAAAGACAAGGATTTTATGCATTTTATAAATCATGATTCCCTGAAAATACTGGATGGATACGGAGAAGTAAATATGAAAGATGCTACAATGGAAGATAAATTCCAGTTTTTGAGAATGGGATATTTTACAATGGATTTTGAATCAACTGCTGATGAATTGGTTTTCAACAGAACGGTAACACTCAAAGATGCCTGGGCGAAATCCAGAGGGAAAAAATAAATTTGAAACAAATTACTAAACTTAAAAAACCTACGTATTATGAATTTATTAAAAGACAAAGTTGCGATAATAACGGGTGCCTCAAGGGGAATCGGTAAAGCTATAGCATTAAAATTTGCAGAAAATGGAGCGGATATCGCATTTACTGATATTAGAAGAGATGAGAACATGGTTGCAACTGAAAAAGAATTGCTTGCTTTGGGAGTCAAAGCAAAAGGTTATGAATCGGATGCTTCATCGTATGAGAGTAGTGCAGAGACGGTAAGTGAGATTTATAAAGAATTTGGCAAAGTTGATATTTTAGTAAATAATGCAGGTATTACCAGAGATAATCTACTGATGAGAATGACTGAACAGGACTGGGATCTGGTGATGCAGGTAAACTTAAAATCGGTATTTAATCTTACAAAACAGGTATTGAGACCGATGATGAAACAAAGATCAGGATCGATAATCAATATCAGTTCGGTTGTAGGAGTATTCGGCAATGCAGGTCAGGCAAATTATTCCGCATCAAAAGCAGGAATAATAGGTTTTACAAAATCCGTAGCAAAAGAGTTGGGGTCAAGAAATATCCGTAGCAATGCGATAGCACCGGGATTTATTGAAACCGAAATGACGAAAAAATTGCCCGAAGAAGTAAGAAAAGGATTTCTTGATGCTATACCATTAAAAAGAATGGGTTCGGGAGAAGATGTTGCAAATGCCGCTCTTTATCTTGCATCAGATCTTTCAACATATATTTCAGGGCAGGTGCTCAGTGTTTGCGGAGCATTGAATACATAAAACGTATCTACTCAGGTATTGTCATTTTGATTGAAAAAACATCTTTTTTATTTCAAAAGCACCCTGCCTGAGTACTTACCATAAAATTAAATAATTAAGTTTTTGAAGTAAGAAAAACAAAGAAATGAAAATAAAATTTAATGGTGCTGCAAGGGAAGTCACCGGTTCGTGCCATCTGATCACCCTGGACAGCGGATTCCAAATATTATTGGATTGCGGATTATTTCAGGGAATGGGAAAAGAAGGATGGGAATTGAACAACAGACTTGGTTTTGATCCCGGCAAAGTGGATGTTGTGATTTTATCACATGCACATATAGATCATAGCGGCAGACTTCCCAAATTGGTCAAAGATGGATTTGAAGGAAAGATCTACAGCACACATGCTACCAGAAGTTTGTGCAATATTATGTTGATGGATAGTGCCAAGATCCAGGAAAGGGATGTACAGTGGTATAATGAAAAAGTATTGGCAAAAAAGAAAAAGCAAAAAGGTAAATATAAGGATTTAAAAATAAGAGAACCTTTATATGTTTCGGAAGATGTGGCGCCTGTAATGACTAAATTTGTAGGATGTCCTTATGATTCATGGATCAGAATAAATGATGAAGTTGAATTTCAATTCAGGGATGCAGGACATATTCTCGGGAGTGCTAATGTTACTCTTAAGATCAAAGAAAATGGTGAAGAAAAGTTAATCGGTTTTACGGGAGATATCGGCAGACCAAACCGTCCCATTATAAAAGATCCTGTACCATTGCCCGAAGTAGACTACCTGATCACTGAATCTACCTACGGTGACAGATTGCATGAATCCGATCCGGAACAAACAAAAAAACTCCTTGAAGTAATCAAACATACCTGTATTGACAAACGGGGCAAACTTATTATTCCTGCTTTTAGTGTGGAAAGAACCCAGGAGATTATCTATATGCTTGACAAAATGGATACAGCAGGTTTGTATCCTGATAAAATTCCTGTATATGTGGACAGTCCGCTTGCAGTAAATGCAACTATGGTATTTGCTTCGCATCCGGAATGCTATGACAGGGAGATCCATGAATATTTATTGTTGGATGATAATCCGTTTGGTTTTAACAGTCTTCATTACAATAAATCCGTAAAAGGATCCAAAATGCTTAATGAAATTAATAAACCAATGATAATCATCAGTGCAGCGGGGATGATGAATGCAGGAAGAGTAAAACACCATCTTTATAACAATGTTGAGAATCCGAGAACAACATTTTTGCTTGTAGGTTATTGTAGTCCTGAAACTCCATGTGCTGCCTTAAAAATGGGAGTGGATGAAATGAGAATATTCGGTGATGTCAAAGAAGTTAAAGCTGAAGTAATCTCAATGGATTCTTTTTCAGGACACGGTGACAGGGATGAAATGCTGGAATTTCTGAAAAATCAGAAAAATGCTAAAAGAACATTTATCGTTCATGGAGAATATGAAAGTCAAAAGGCTTTTAAAAAGTCTTTGAAAAATATAGGTTTCGGAGATATTTATATCCCGATGATGAAAGAAGAAGTTGAGTTATAATCAGGACAGATATCT
>JALVEG010000308.1 GCA_027031145.1 Saprospiraceae bacterium
CAGGATCTCCTGTTATCATCAGAAATTCTATTTTGTCATTATCTTTAAATTTATCATAAAGTTTTTGGATTTCCGGCATCTCTCCGACACATGGAGGACACCATGTAGCCCAGAGATTTATGAAAATGACTTTTCCCTTATGGTCTTTTAAATTTACCTGCTCTCCGTTAATGTTCTTTAAACTCCATTCAAAATCTTCATCACTCATTTGTTCTCCTTTTTCATTCAGATCAGGTTGGGAAATCAAGGCTTTAACCCTGTTTATAGCTCCACCGATAGCCATCCTTCCTGCGGGGAAAAGCATTGCAACAATAAAGATTACAAATATCAGATCACTTATTTTTCCAAACAGAGATTTATTTTTTAAATAGTTACTAATTCTTTCTTTCAAGTTCATTATGTTTTTCTTTATTAAACGAATGTTTGCCGGGAAAGTTTAAAAAGTCAGATTCTTATAAACCGATTGACGAAATTTATTTCTTCAGTATTTTTATATTTTCTGTCAAATAAATTTGACAGTCCAATTTCCCATCCCCTATGATTGATAAGCGAATGTCTCTGAATTCGCTCTAAAGACTTCCATTATTCTATTGAGCAAACAAGCTTTTTTTGAAAAACTACATCCAAAATTGGCTGACGAAATTTATTTCGAAAAATATAATTAATGAATATATGTGATGTGCCAAATAAATGTAGTACGCCAATTTTCACTCACCCTTTTAAGCTCTTTCGTTTTGACACAACTTTTAATAAGTTTAATAACGAAAACTTTCTCATGAGAGAATTGATTCCGGTTTTAGCACCCATCCCCCCGATGAAATACTTCGTTGATTTCACGGGGTAAACCGGCCCTTCCCTCACAAAGGGAAGGGAGAAGTGGAGGTGCTTGATTAATAAAAATAGCTATTTGAAAATTATCTTGTTTTATAACTAAATGGTATTTTTTTGTGAAAAAAGCGGTGCTATTGCGGGTTGCAACTTCCTCCCTTGTAAGGGAGGATTGAGGTGGGTTCTAAATAAAAAGTTATGAAAATATAATTATACAAATATGGAGTTTTGACGTATTTCACTTTATTTGTGCCAAATATATAACTTGGGTAGTTACTATATATGTATAAAAACAGACAACTTTTGACCAAAATATAAATATAGGTTTCGTTATGATAAATCTTAAATTTTTTTGCTAAAAGATGTGTCATTACGAAAGCTTTTAAGCTAACGACAATCTTAGCTTAGGAGAGCCTCAAACACCAAACAACGAACACCAACCAACGAAAAAGACAACATTCCAACTTTTTTAATCGTCGAAGCTATGCGTAGGTGATCCATTATTCCATTTTTCCACCCCCCATTCATTATAATAATCTTTTTATTATTCGTATTTTTGTTTTTTAATTAAAATAAAGTAATATGTCTTCATTAAATAATATTTCACCCATAGATGGCAGATATTTTTCCAAAACAAGGGAATTAAGTGAGTATTTTAGTGAATATACTTTGATAAAATACCGGGTGTACGTTGAAATCAAGTATTTTATCGCATTAAAATATTTGGGTTTACCTGAATTAAAAAAGTTGACCGAATCTGATCTGGAAAGTATATTGATGATTTACAGCTCATTTAATATAAAAGATGCTGAAAAAATAAAGGAAACGGAAAAAGTTACAAATCACGATGTTAAAGCTGTGGAATATTTTATAAAAGACAAAATGAAGAGTCTTGGATTATCTAAATATATTGAATTTGTACATTTCGGTCTTACCTCCCAGGATATAAATAATACTGCATTCCCTTTGATGATCAATGATGCATTAAACAATGTATTGCTGCCTGAATTGGATTATCTTGTATCGGAACTTACTGAAATGGCTTTTAATTGGAAAGATGTCCCGATGCTTGCCCATACTCACGGTCAACCTGCTTCTCCGACTACTTTGGGTAAAGAGATATTTGTTTTTGTCGAAAGACTTGAATCTCAGATAGAGATGGTTCGTGAAGCACAGATCAAAGTGAAATTTGGAGGTGCTACGGGAAATCTCAATGCTCATAAAGTATCATACCCCGAATATGACTGGGTAGAATTTGCAAATAATTTTACTTCGGAATATCTGGGATTGGCGAGATCGCAATATACGACACAAATAGCTCATTATGATTCACTGGCAGTAGTATTTGATGCTTTTTCAAGGATAAATACCATATTGATCGATTTTGCAAGAGATATGTGGACATATATTTCAATGGAATATTTCAAACAAAAAGTTATAGCCAATGAAGTTGGATCTTCAGCTATGCCTCATAAGGTAAATCCCATAGATTTTGAAAATGCAGAAGGTAATTTGGGAATGGCTAATGCGATTTTCAGATTTTTATCTTCAAAATTACCTGTTTCCAGACTTCAAAGGGATCTCACGGATAGTACTGTTGTAAGAAATGCCGGTGTGCCGTTCGCCCATTCATTGATCGCATTGAAATCCTTAAAAAAAGGAATTTCCAAACTGCTCTTAAATGAAGAAAAACTCAATGATGATTTGGATAATAACTGGGCTGTTGTATCTGAAGCAATTCAGAATATCCTTAGAAAAACAGGTTATCCTCAACCTTATGAAGCATTGAAGCAATTGACAAGAGGTAATAACCATATCACAAAAGAATCGTTACACTCTTTTATTGATACACTTGAGATTGCCGATGAGCTCAAATCATATATGAAAGAGATTACTCCGTTTAATTATGTTGGGTATAAGTTGGAGTAATACCACACTAATTTACACTCACATAAACCACAAAGGATATTAGAAAAAGCAAAAGTCCATTGTGTATTTTGAATTAATCCCCATATTTTTTGGAAAATGCGGAATAAAAATATAAATTTGTTCTGCATAAAAGGTAGTTGTGCTTCATGCAAAAACTAGGAAGGATAATAAATAAATTGA
>JALVEG010000309.1 GCA_027031145.1 Saprospiraceae bacterium
CCCATTTGTTGTCGATAAATGCTTTCAGCTCGTTTTCTTCCCGCGTGGAAACAAGCATTTCCAGTTTTTTGTGCGCGGAAATTAGGATGCTTGCTCCCGGATTTTCGTAAACCCCGCGAACTTTTAGCCCCACCAGTCGGTCTTCAATTAGTTGAAACACTCCGACACCATGTTTTCCGCCAATTTTATTTAACTTCATGATAATTTCGCTCAATTTTTTCTTTTCGCCATTCAGGGCAACCGGTTTCCCTTGCTCAAACTCAATTTCCACAATTTCGCTTTTATATTCGGCTTTTTCCGGAACAGCGCACCACTTCAAAATCTGTTCCAAAATCGGAATTTTCGCGGGATTTTCGATTTCGCCGCCTTCTCCGGTATTGGACCACATATTTTCATCGTAGGAATAAGGCGTTTTCTTTTTTTGCAGAACCGGAATGCCGTGTTTTTCAGCGTAAGCAATCTGTTCTTCTCGTCCCATCGACCATTCTCGGACGGGAGCGATAATTTTCAAATCAGGATTAAGCGTGGTGATATAACTTTCAAATCGCACTTGGTCGTTCCCTTTTCCCGTCGCCCCGTGCGCAATGACTTGGCAGTTGTATTTTTCCGCGATTTTTACGGCAACTTTACTAATCATCACTCGTCCGAGCGGACATCCGAGTGCGTATCCGCCTTGATAATCAGCATTTGCCATAATCGCTTCAGATAGCAAAATATCCGCGAATTCGTCTTTGGCATCGTAAACAATCGCATCTTTCGCTCCAAGGTTGAGCGCTTTTTGCTTAATTTCTTCCAAATTATCGGCTGTTTGTCCAATATCAACGGTCAGAGTGATGACATCGCATTCGTATTGTTCCTGAATCCATTTCAGGAGAATACTGGTGTCTAATCCGCCGGAATAAAGTAGTAGGCAAGTATCAAATTCGCCTTTGTGTGCCTCGTGGGAAGCGACTTTTTGGTAAGTGGTTGTGGTTTTCATTTTGTAAATTGGTTAAGAAATATTCAGATTTGATGAAAAAACCGCTTTTTTCGCGGGATTTCAGTTTTCTGTATATACAAAAAATCCCGCGAAATTTAGAGCGGGGAAAATTTCATTTCATTACAAAAAGTCCCACGCTCTAGCGAGAGCGGCGACGGTTTGCAACAAAAACGAAGTTTTTGATATTCATTTCATTCGGAAAATAAAGTTTTTTGCGACTTATGTCAAAAAATTTCGCGGGATTTTTCCGCTAAAAACCTCCCCCTTCCTTAAAGGGGGATTGAGGGGGATTTTGTTTTTCAAAAAATCACCCCCCGCCCTCTTTCACAAAAGAGGGAGCCAAAAGGAAAAATCCCGTGCTGTGCCCCGCAAGGCGGTGGAAATTTTACAGATTTTCTAATTCAATTTCAATTTCGGCGTCTTCGGGAGCATCTTCCTTAATTCCGGAAACACAAGTTAAAACTTCGCCTTCTTCGAGTGGGACTTGAGCGTCACCAAATGCACTGTCATCAATAAACTCGCGACCTTTTTTTACTTTACATTTACAAGTTCCGCAAACTCCGACTCCGCAAGCTACCGGCACTTCCGCCCCGTTTTCTTGAGATTGAGTGGAAATTGGGTCATCTGAATTTCCCGCGAAATTTGCGAGCTCGTCTCCAGAATTATCTTTTACGATTACTTTTGCCATTTTTTTAGTAGGTTAAAATCGCTCTGATATTATATTTCCAAAAGAATTTGGCAAATTTTACCGAAAACGATATATTACTTTTGCCATGGCATTAGTTTTATTTAGCCACTCATTCTTCGTGGAATAAAACTGAATCGCTAGGATTTGTCATAATAAAATTAATGGAAAACGATATTGAAAAACAAGGCGGTCTTTCGGCAAACCATTTACGCGAATTAGAGTCAGTTATTAGTCAAATTTTAACCAATCAAGAAATTATCATTAATCAACAAAAAGAGCTTTTGGATTCTAAAAAAATGGATCGAATTTGGGGAATAATAAAAGCCGTTCTTATTTGGGTTGTTTTACCGATGATTTTAATGGCTTATATGCCACAACTTATTGAAAAAATGACTGGACAAATTAATGGTGTAATGCAAAAACAAATGCAAAATGTGGTTCAGGAAAATGGAAGCTTGGATGTGGAAAAAGCGGCTGAATTAATAAATCTGATTAACCAATAATTTCGCGGGATTTTGACAACTACAGATATTTAATTAATAATTTTTCTGCATTTTATTTTTTAACCCATTCAAAATGTTAAACGATTTCAAAAAATTTTTAATCAAAGGAAACGCCGTTGATATGGCGGTTGGTTTCATTTTCGGAGCAGCTTTCGCGACCGTTGTTAAATCCCTTATCGCCAATGTAGTTATGCCTCCAATCGGAATGGCTTTGGGGAAAGTAGATTTTTCAAATCTAAAGTATATTCTTTCTGCAGCAACAGAGGGGAAAGAAGAAGTCGCGATTAATTACGGAGTTTTTATTAACGATGTTGTTAGTTTCGTAATTTTAGGATTCATCGTCTTTATGTTGGTAAAAATGATTTCTAATTTACAGAAAAAAGAAGAAGCTAAACCAGCTCCAATTCCAGCCGTTGAAGCTCTTTTATCGGAAATTCGTGATCTTTTGAAAAAAAAGAAATAAGGGGTCACAAGTTTACGAAATAGTAGGGACAGGTTTAAAATCAGTCCCTTCTAAAAATCCCGCGAAAAAAATAAAATCCCCCTCAATCCCCCTTTCTCAAGGGGGAAGTTAAAGGAATTATTTAATTTTTCGCGGGATTTTACACAGAAATAGAAATCACTCTCTCCCACGGCAAATCTAAATCCTCGCGACCCATATGTCCATAAGTCGCAGTTTGTGCGTAAATCGGGCGCTGTAAATCTAATTTTGTGATAATTCCGTACGGCGTTAAATCAAAATTTCCGCGGACAATTTT
>JALVEG010000310.1 GCA_027031145.1 Saprospiraceae bacterium
GACACTATTGATTTTTAAGCTATTTAAACCCTAATTTTCGTTTTAATTTATGCCTTAAGATTTATAATTGAACCAAAAAAGCGGGTTGGCAATTTTTACTTTTTTTGCTGAACCACCAAGAGTACATCACAGTTCGAAAATCCGCAAACCCAACTTGATTTTGGCGAATTATTACTTCGAATGCTTGTTCTACTTTTCCGGGTAATTTTGAATCCTATTGGAGCGAATTTTTAGCCTTTCCAATCCTTAAGCTTCACGCCTTTTACCGAGATTTAGCCGAATTCTACATTTAAAATTCACAAGCCTTATTGCCTTTTAAAATACTGTCAGCGAAATGATGTTTTTTCTGGAGATTAAGCACACGAACGTTCATTAAGCTGTTTAAATATCCAGCAAAAGTATATCCCAAGCTGACACATAACTTACTTATATACGGAACAAATCTATAAATAAATTCCTGTTTTTCCAAGGAAAATTGCAATTTATTTGTATTTAGTCGTTTATAACTGTTAATAACCGATATTAACGGTTATTATCGGCTGTGATAATATGACACAAATAATAAATTTGAAATACGATGTGTTTTCTTTTGATCTCTGATTGGAACAAAATATAATATTCAACTACTCAGGTATTTATCTATAATATCCAATAGCAGTTTTGCTTGTTCGGCATGAACCCAATGTCCGGCGTTTGGAATAGTGATAAAATTTGCATTTGGTATTTGGAGTAAGATGTCTTTTTTGTCTTCTTCCAAGATATAATCGGAATTTGCTCCTTTTATAAATAGACAATCATTTATGATATCGCTTTTAAGTTCAATTTTATCAATAATCAAATTATAATTATTGGTGATTGCCTCAATGTTCATTTTCCAATGATAACCATCTTTACCAATATTTCTTGAGACATTTTTTAGTAAAAATTGCCTGATACTCTTGTTCGGGATTGCTTCTTCTAACTTGTCATCTATTTGGTTTCTACTGTGGAACTGCGATAAATTCAATGAATTTAATGCTTTTAAAATTGAGATGTGTATGGGTTTATATCTCTTGATTCCGATATCGATGATTATGGTTTTATCGACATAAGCCGGATATGATGAAGCAAATCTAAGTGCCAATTTTCCACCCATAGAATGACCGATTAAGTTAGCTTGGCTAATGTCGTGATGGACTAAAAACGAAACCAGATCTTCGGACATAGCATCATAATCGAAAACATCGGAATGAGGAGATTTCCCATGGTTTCTCAGGTCTATAATATATACCTTGTATCCGGCAGCCAATCTTTTTGCGAACTGTTGCCAATTGTCGAGCATACCAAAGAGACCGTGTAATATTAGAACAGGTCTGCCGCTTCCAAATGATTTGTAATTTAGTTTCACATTGTAAAAATATCAATTTTTATTGCATTTTGTATTAAGTGTATATTTTTTTTATATCTTCGTTATTTGACACATGAGAGTATAATTAGACTATTAAAACTGTTATAATGGATGTACACGAGAAAATTCAGAAAATTTCTACTATGATTTTTGACGTTGATGGTGTTTTTACTGACGGGACATTGATAGTGACCGAAAGTGGATTTTTATTGAGGGCAATGAATGCAAAGGATGGTTATGCTATAAAAAAAGCTTTGGATGAGGGATTTAAAATCGTGATTATTACCGGAGGTGATTCTATTGGGGTGGAGAAGAGGTTCAGGAAATTGGGGATTAAAGATATTTTTCTAAAAGTGTCGGATAAATTGACAAAATATAAGGAATTTATAAAAGAGGAAAATATAAAGGAAGATGAAGTAATGTATATGGGGGATGATATACTTGATTTGGAATTGCTAAAGCATGTTTTTTTGCCTGTTTGTCCAAAAGATGCTTGTCATGAAGTGCTTGAAGCATCTGAATTTATTTCTGATTTCAATGGGGGGAAAGGATGTGTCAGAGAGATAGTTGAAAAAGTATTGGTCTCACAAAACAAATGGTTGCCTTGAGTGATTATCTGAAATTAACCCGCCCTCTTAATTTGCTTATCGTCGCATTATTGCAAGGTATGATGTACTATGGGGTTTTGTTGCCCGTATTGGAGGAAAACGGTATTTATTCTGTTTTCAAAGGAGGATTATTTCCTGTTTTTATACTGGTTACTGTTATTATAGCCGCTTCCGGAAATGTGATTAATGATATAATTGACATCGGTATTGATAAAATAAATAAACCGTCCAAGTGGATTGCCGGAAATACGATACCTTTACGAAGTGTTGGCTATTTTTATATCACTCTAATAATTACCGGATGGATTTTATCAATTTATATAGCTTTTAAAATCGATAAGTTTTATTATTTGTTTTTATATGCATTGTCGGTAATATTTTTATTTTTTTATTCCAAAAAATTAAAAAAAGTATTGCTGCTCGGTAATTTATTGGTATCGATTTTTACAGCGGGAGTTATTGGGATTATATTGGTTTTTGAATATAATTCAGGGATTGTTCTCAAAGGGTTATCTGATGAATCATACAAATATATAAAGAGTGTTTTTTATGGATTTATGTTTTTTTCGTTTATGACTTCAATGTACCGCGAGATTGTAAAAGATATTGAGGACATGTACGGAGATAATAAAGAGGGAGCAAAGACGATTCCATTGGTTTTTGGAGTGAAAGCATCAAAGATTATTTCTTTGGTTATTGCAGTAATAATATTAATCGCATTGGTTTTGTGGACTAAAATGGATATCAATACTGATAGAGATTATTTTATTTTATATACATATATTATTGTGATACCTTTTTTGCTTTTTACTGTTTTTATGCTGCTAAAAGCAAAGGCTAAAAACGATTTTGGAAAATTGAGTTGGTTGATAAAGATTTTCATGCTATTAGGTATCTTATTGTTAGTATTCTATTTGAAAACTTAGTTAGA
>JALVEG010000311.1 GCA_027031145.1 Saprospiraceae bacterium
CGATATGAACGCAATTGATTTGTTAAGAAAATTAGAATAAAAAAAGAATGCCCGCAGATAACATTGTTTATGACATCATAGTCGACTATCGTCAGACTACGCTGCATACACTTGGACGTTGTGTGTGATTAAAAAGAAGGAAGAATTATGCGAATATTGATAGTATATAGGGGAATTATCCCTGTTTATCTATATGGGGGAACACAAAGAGTTATATAGGGATTAGGCAAAGAACTTGTAAAACTCGGACATAAGGTAAGTTATTTAGTAAAACAAGGTTCATACAGTGATTTTGCATCTGTTATCTATATAGATGAAAATAAGCCGATTTTAGAGCAAATCACTAATGATTATGATGTGATACATTTTAACTTTAAACCAAATGGAATTGAAAAACTAAGTATACCTTATATAATTACGATTCATGGGAATTCAAACAATTTGAATGAATTTGATAAAAACACCGTTTTTGTTTCCAAAAACCATGCGTCAAGATATAACTCTAACTCCTATGTATATAATGGACTCGATTGGAGTGAATATTCAACTCCTGATTTTAAAAATAAAAGAACTTACTTTCACTTTTTGGGCAATGCCACATGGAGAGTTAAAAATGTTTCAGGAGCAATTGACGTTATAAAAAAAACAAAAACAGAAAAGTTGAAAGTATTGGGTGGTGTGCGGTTTAATTTCAAAATGGGAATTAGATTTACCTTTTCTCCCAAAGTGAGTTTTGCAGGAATGGTTGGCGGTAAACAGAAATTTAAATTATTAAATGGGTCAAAAGGGTTAATTTTTCCTGTTAAATGGCACGAGCCCTTCGGATTGGCAATAATTGAAAGTCTTTATTATGGTTGTCCTGTGTTTGGAACACCATATGGTTCACTCCCTGAATTGGTAAAAGAGGATGTTGGATACTTATCTAATAAATCTGATGAACTCGCTGAAGCAATTTTAAATTTTGACATTTTTTCACGCCAGAGATGCCATGAATATGTGGTGGAGAAATTTAATAGTAAAAGAATGGCATTGAAATATTTGGAAAAATATGAAAAAGTTATTTCAGGAGACAGGCTGAATACATTTCCACCCAGATTGCTAAAACTTCAAGAACAAAAATGGTTGGACTGGAAGTAAAGTCACACATAATAAACGATATGAAAAAATCGTGCAGAAAGCAATGAATATAAACATTTTAACATTAAATAAACAGCGAGGTAAATTGAAAATTTGGTATTTCAAAATACCCAACTTTTTATATTGCCATTCGTAATGTACGATATCCAAAATCTAAATCATCATTATATTAAAAGTAACTACTCAGGTAGAGTCGTTTTGATTGAAAATAATTCTTTATTGGATACTACCAACTGAAAGTGAATCACTTCTCATCCAGCTTCTCCAGATTCTCTGCTCCGTCAATATTTAGTGATTTGCCGAGTTTGGAAATTTTGTCAAGTCTGATATCTCCTGTGAAACTCATCAGGACTGTGTTGTCATTTTCTCCTACAAGCAATACCAGTTCTTTGACTTTCTTGCCGTCTGACTCTCTGACCATAAACAAAACATTGGAATCTTTGTCTCTGACTTTCATCAGTTCTTCAAAATTATTATCATATAATTTGGACTTTGCTTTTTTGTAAAAATCCATAGGAGCTTTTTCAGTTGTAAGTATATTTATGCTTTTCAATGAAGAAAGAATATCATCTGCTTCATCCTCATCATCAGAATCGGCTATCATATTAAGCATTTTTCCGCTTATAGATACTACGGTGAAGTCATCGTTGTTAAGATAGTCGGAAAATAATTTATCTATAGCATTGTTTTGAGCGGTGAGAGCTATCCCTACGAATAAAAATATTATTATAAGATGTAATTTTTTCATAATCAGTTATTTTTTATTAATGATTTAATTATATCGATTTTATTGATGTTTTTGATGTTTTTTGAAAGAGTTGTTTCTCCTTTATTATAATTTTTAGCAAGTAGAGCCAGAGCATTTTTAGTTATTTCTTTGGCTTTTTCCGGATCTTTTACTTCATATTTTGCCAATTGATTTTGATTATTCCGGATCGTATTGTTCCTGATCAAAAAAGCAAATCCAAGCAATAATATTATCGAAGCAGCTACGGCTATTTCACGGTAAAAGTTGATTTTAAATACTTTTCTTTTGGGAATTTTAAGATCTCCCTGATAAGTTATTTGTTTTTCTTCCTGAAAGAATGAAAATAAAGAATTCAGATTATCATCTGAAGATTTGTTATTAGCAAAATGCTCTTTGATCAATTTTTCTTCTTCCAGAGTTGTTTCTCCTTCCCAATATTTTTCCAATAATTTATTTATATCTTTCATAATCATTTTAAATCTATATTATTTTCAAATTTGCTTCAATAATAAGCTGTTGCAGCATTTTTCTTGCTCTGAATATATAGACCTTTACTTTATGGAGATCAATATTCATTATTTCAGCTATTTCCTTGTAAGTCATTTCTTCTATTTCTCTCAATTGTATTACAGTTTTATAATTTTCCGGCATTGAAGCGATCAATTTTTTAATTTTTGTCATTATATCATCGCTTTCCATTTGTTTTTCCGGGCTTCTCATATCTGTACTTACTTTATATGCATCTTCGATATTGCTATGCTCTCTTGTCTTATTCTTTCTTATTTTATCAATTGACAGATTTCTTGTTACAGCCATACACCAGGCTTCTTTGTTTTCTATTTTTTCAAATTCTTCACCTTTTTTCCATATTTTTATAGCCAGTTCCTGCATGATGTCTTCAGCATCATTACTGTCACCGGTCATGCGCAAGGCAAAACGGTAAAATTTATCTTTGTATGCCAACAGAAAGTTCTCCATCTTATATTCAACATTTTTTTGACGAAATAAATATTCAAAAAGTTACAAATATACCTTTTTTA
>JALVEG010000312.1 GCA_027031145.1 Saprospiraceae bacterium
AGCTCCACTATGCCTTCAAAAAATAAGCTTCATCTGGCAAAAAAATCAAATTTTTTCATTTCAAAAGCATCCTACCTGAGTAGTTACAGAAAAAAATAATACAGATACAAAAAGTTAAATTTTTGTTAAAAAAATATTTAAATATGACATTTCACAGGAAAAGTCCGTTTAACTGGTTGTTAATAAAATAAAATAAACAGATATGGGAAACAAAAAATTCTTCTTTTCTATTTTATTGGCAGGAGTAATAGGAGGAATTATTACTATTGCCGGTAATAATTATTTTTTTCCAAACAAAAGTTATGTTGTAGTTGACAATAACAACACACCTGCAAAAAATGTAAACTATTCAAACTCAAAATATCCGTTCAATCTTACCCGGGCAGCTGATGCCGGTACCAAAGTAGTAGTTCATATCAGAGCGGAAGAAAGTAAAGAAATGGCTCAAAAAAGATTAAGGAATAGAAACCCCTGGAATAGTCCTTTTTCTGATCTTTTTGATTTTGGATACAACAATCAATTTTATAGAATGAAAGGTGGTGGTTCCGGTGTTATTATATCTAAAGACGGATATATCGTTACCAATAATCACGTAGTGGATTTTGCAGATGATATTTTGGTAACTCTGCCTGATAAACGAGAATATAAAGCCAGAAAGATAGGAACTGATCCGTCAACCGATCTGGCTGTTATTAAAATAGATGAAACAAACCTTCCTGTAATTCCTTTTGCTGATTCAGATAAAGCTAAATTGGGTGAATGGGTTGTTGCTGTAGGAAATCCGTTTGATTATCTTACTTCATCTGTCACAGCCGGAATAATCAGTGCCATAGGAAGAAATATCAATATCATAAGGGATGATCATGCATTGGAAGAATTTATCCAAACAGATGCAGCAGTTAATCCGGGAAACAGTGGCGGGGCTCTTCTTGATGCGGACGGGAGATTGTTGGGTATAACTTCCGCAATCGCTACTCCTACCGGTTCTTATGCAGGATATTCTTTTGCAATTCCATCAAATTTAATGAAAAAAGTGGTTGATAAGATTATTGAAAATGGTGGTGATCTTTCATCAAAACCAAGTCTCGGTGTCACAGCAGCGACAGTTGATAAAGAAATTCAAAAAAAATTGAACTTAAAATTAGATTATGGTGTTTATATCGATGAGGTAATTACAGGAGGTTCAGCTGAATTTGCAGGTATTTTACCAGGTGATATTATTGTTGAAGCTGACGGAAAAAAAATTAGGAAGTTTGAAGATCTAAGGGAAACTTTAAATTTTGTTAAAGTTGGAGATATTTTGAATTTTAAAGTCTTAAGAGACAATAAATATATTAACCTTAGAGTTAAATTAAAGCAGAGTTTATAGTAAAAGTTGGTTTTTCGTTTTGTTTATGACGCTTGTCTTTCCCCGGACAGGCGTCTTTTTTTGTATGATGTATTTCGTTTTTTCGCTTTAACCACACTTTGCCTCTAACTCCTCCCAAAGGGATAAATAAAGGAGAACCCAATCCGCAATGCAAAAAATTAATTTTATATGGAAATAATATTTTAATTTAATAAATAGTATATTTACACCGAATTTATATTTTCAAGATCAATATCACATGAAAAAAGACAAAAAACCAACTGCCATTTTAAAAAAATATACTAATATTATTCTGGTAGTAGCTTTTATAATAGTATTGCTCAGGATAATCGAGACTTTGTTTATAACCATAAAGTTCGCTCTTAACTACGATGTATTATTACTTGAATTCACGGGAATTTTTTTGGATTTCAGCATAGCAGGATTCTTCCTTTATTTATTTTATTATATATATAAATATTTCTACAAAAAGTATCCTCGATTCACAATATATTCATTTCTGATTGCAATTGGATTTTTTAATATTTTTCATTTGATAATATTAAAGTATTTTCTTTATCAATTAAGACCCCTAGATATTTTTTTGTATGAACATTCACTTAGAGAATCTTTATTTTCATACAAAACATCCAATACAAGTTACATGGATGTTGTTTTGACATCGATATTTATTATCACAATTGTATTGGTTTTTTACAATTTTATCAGAAAAAAATCCATATCCGATAAAACAGCAAAAATTCTAAGCAGGGTTCTGTTAATATTGTTTATTGTTTTTCCATTAATAGAAATATTCGGAATTAATGAATTAAATAATTTTTCAAACAATAAATCTTATTATTTTTATAAAAGATCTTTAACGTATTTTTTTAAAAAAGAAAAAGAGAAATTTATTACATTTGATGTTGATATTCTCGAAAAATATCAAAAAATATTTAACCGTAAAGAGTATATTTCACTGGAATATCCTTTGGCTCATAAATTTGAAAATAAAGATGTATTAGGTAAATTTTTCAATAAAAAAGATTCGGTCAGCCCCAATCTTGTTTTTATTATTATCGAAGGGATGAGCAATGAATTTATACATAATTATAAAGGAGTCAAACTAATGCCTTTTTTAGATTCATTAAGTAAAAACAGTTTGTATTGGGAAAACTTTTTTACTCTTGGAGAAAGATCCTTTGCTGTAGTTCCTTCAATAACCGGAGGTTTGCCTTATTGTGAAAGAGGATTTACTTTATTGAATCGAATGCCTTACCATTTTTCATTGATTAACATCCTTAAAAAGAACGGATATTATTCTATATATTTTGATAGTCAGGATGCATGGTTTCACGATAAAGACAAATATTTTAAATTCGATAATATAGACCGGATATTTGACAAAGAAAATTTTTCATCAAAATACAAAAAAGTACTCGTCGGAAAAAATAACACTTTTTGGGGCTTTAATGACAAGGATTTTTTTAATCAGGCACTGGAGGTAATGGATACTCTGCCAACATCCAAAAGAATAGAAATATATTTTACAGGAACAATGCATTCACCTTTTGAAATAACCGAACAGGAAAAATACAATAGACTCTTTGATAAAAAGCTAAGTGAATTAAAAGATCAGGATACAATAGATTTTTTCAACACCTATAGAAAACAGCTTTTATCAATCATGTTTACCAATGATGCAATTCATGATTTTCTCAATAAATACAAAGAAAGACCTGAATACGAAAATACGATTTTCTTTATTACAGGAGATCATCCCATGACAGAAATACCACCGGAAAACCAGGCAAAAAGATACCATGTACCTTTCATTATTTACAGTCCTAATCTAAATACAACAAAGATTTTCCCCGGAATTTCAAGTCACCTTGATGTTTTTGAATCTTTATTATCTTTTTTAAATAATAATTATGATGTTGTTATTCCCGAAATTTCATCATCAATAGGATACAAACTTGATACATCATCTGCCATTATTAATGATAAAATATTTTCATTTATGAATGATAACAGGGAAATTGTTGATATTTATGATAAACAATTATTTCTTTCCAATGAAAAAGATCTTTTTAAACTAAAAAATCATTTCAATATTGAAAAAATCAGAAATCATAAACAAAAGAAAAAATTAGAATCAGAATTAAGTGTTTTTAATACAATTAATGATTATGTAAAGATCAAAAGAAAACTGATCCCTGAAAAAGATTATTTTAACTATTTCGGATATCAAATGCTTTATGAATTTTCGATGGAGAATTGTGAATCATTTAATGAAGAATATCACTTTATAACCAAAGATGCCCCGATCATAAATAATGATATATTCATAGATATTTCTTTTGATTATGAACCTGATATCAATGAAAAAACCCTGGTTTATTATACACTTGCAGATAGTTCAGGAAAAATACTGTACAACAATAATTTCAGTTTGGCATATAAATTCCAGGAGCATCAACATATTAAAAAACCAAAAACAGATGATTCGACCATATTTTTATCGGTGTATTTTGACAACAAAGCTTTTAAACATATAAAATATTGCAACCCTGAAATCAAAGTTTATTCTTCAGGGAATAGGGATTTATAAGCCTAAATGCCGATTCTCAACCAAATTATATTTGCTGTCATTGAAACATAGAATATTAAGTATAATCATTTTTTTACTTTGTAATAAATTGTAAGTTAATACAGTTCACATAAATAAAAAAATTATGTGTGATATTAGCATTTTAAACACTAAATTTCTAAAAAAGAATATTACATTTGCAAACGGAACGTGATTTAATGATCAAATCATCCTTTCGATCGATTTTATTAAAATTTTTTATATACTGATAACACCAACTTGCGAATGAACTTGAACCACAAGGAAATATGGGCGAAATGTCTTTTAGAGATAAAGAAAAATGTAGATGAAAGAGCATTTAACACATGGTTCAAACCCATCAAACCCGTTATGCTTTCAGGTAAAACATTGACCATTCAGGTTCCGAATAAGTTTTTTTACGAGTGGCTTGAAGAAAAGTATATAAATTTACTCGGTTCTGTCTTATTCAAACACCTGGGAAAAGATGCCGGTTTGCAATACCAAATAGTTGTTAATGACCATAAAGATATTGTTGGTAATTATGAGAAATCCCTTGATAAAAAATATAAGGAAAAGAATTATTTCAATATTTTCGATGCGGAATTTAATTATCAGTTAAATCCTAATTATACTTTTGAAAATTTCATCGAAGGCCCCTGCAATCAATTGGCAAGAAATGCAGCTTTATCCATTGTAAAAAATCCGGGTAAAACCGCATTTAATCCTTTAATAATATATGGTGGAGTAGGTCTTGGAAAAACACATCTGGTCAATGCTTTGGGAAATGAGATCAAAAATCATAACCCCGGTGCTAAAATAATATATACAAATACCGAAAGATTTACAAATCAAATAATAAAAGCACTTAGAGAAAGTGTTATTTATGATCTTGTAAATAGTTTTCAGTTGGTTGATACATTTATTATAGATGATATTCAGTTTTTGGAAGGCAGGACAAAAACCCAAGAGATATTTTTCAATATTTTCAATTTTCTGCATCAAAGGGACAAACAACTTGTAATAACTTCGGATAAATCGCCTAAAGACCTAAAAGGAATACAGGAAAGATTGATATCGAGATTCAAATGGGGACTTGTTACCGACCTGAAAAAACCAAATCTGGAAACAAGGGTAAAAATCATAGAATCAAAAGCACAAAGAAACCACTTACAATTGCCTGATGATGTGATTAATTATATCGGATACAATGTTAAGGGTAGCATCAGGGATCTGGAAGGAGTATTGGTTTCTCTTTCTGCAAATATGATGTTGAATGATAAGAAAATCGACCTAAAACTTACAAGTGAAGTTATAGATAATTTTTCTCATAATGTCGATAAAGAGATCAATATTGAGAACATTCAAAAAATAATAAGTGATTTTTTCAATATTCCCATAGAACAAATCACAGGAAAAAGCAGAAAAAGAAATATTGTAATAGCAAGGCAACTCGGTATTTATTTTTCCAAACAAATGACCTCATATTCTTTGAAGCAGATAGGTTCACAATTTGGGAATAGGGATCATGCAACAGTATTACATTCTATTAAAACAGTAAATAATTTAATGGATACCGATACTTTATTTGCGGAAACAGTAGCAAAACTCGAACACAAACTCGAGAACAGTCTTATAAAACCTGTCTATTAATTTTTATGACCACTAACAACTTATTGAATTTTTCTTCGTTTCTGAATAGTAAAAAAGAAAATATGTACAAATTAATAATAGCTGTATTAGTACTTTTCGGTGTTTATTCATGTAATAATGACATTGATCTGAATGAAGCCTGGAAAAACATCCCGGTGACATACGGAATACTCAATCCACAAGATACGGCACAATACATAAGAATAGAAAAAGCCTTTAGTGATCCTCATACTTCTGCATTGGAAATAGCAAAAAATCCGGATTCACTTTATTACAGAGACATCACTGTAAAGCTGATCAGAGAAAAAACAAAAAATTCATATACACTTGAAATGATTGACGGGAATCTTGACGGTCATGTAAGGGACACGGGGATATTTGCCGATGCTCCTAACTATTTGTATAAAATAAAAACGGAAGATACCGAATTGATACCTTCAGAAAAATATACTCTTTTGGCTTTAAAAAGCAATGGAGACACCTTGACATCCTCTACAATATCATTAGTAAAAGATATTAATATTTATTTACCATATTCCACAGACAAACCTGTGAATCTGATATATATTTCAAACTTTAATATCAATTGGGAAGGTGGTGATAAATATGGATATTATGATCTTTTTATTGTATTTCATATCAAAGAAAGAAACGCCTCTACAACAAATGAATGGTTAAGAAATGATTATACATGGAAGGTAGATGACCGAATTGCTGATCAGAAATACAGGATAGAAGGAAGACGATTTTATCAGTTTCTGCAAGACAATCTGGAAGAGAATCCTGATATTTCGAGGAGATTTCTAGGGTTTGATATCGTTATAAGGGCTGTAGGCAGGGAATTTAAAGATTATGTAGATATTCTTCATACCAATCTCGGAATCACATCATCACAACAATTGCCGGTATATACAAATATGACAAATGGTCTTGGAGTATTTTCTTCGGTTAATATAACTGAAATGAAAGATTTTTTCATTGGAAACATCATGGACGATTCTTTAAAAACAGGAATTTATACAAGAAAACTGAATTTCAAATAATTCCGGGCAGCCATGTTATGGAAAAAATATATCACGGAACTTCATCTAAACGGAAAAAAATATAATATCCGTGATCTATTATCTGAAAATAAGTCGGGCTTAAAAAAATGGCAACAGGAATATCTTGTTTTTCTCCGTGAATGGACGTCCGTTTCGGAAACCATTATAGTAAAAACCTCGGGTTCCACAGGAAAACCCAAAAGTTTAAAAATCCATAAAGATACATTTGTTAACAGTGCCTTAAATACAGGCAATTTTTTTGAGTTAAAAACCGGTGATACAGCATTATTATGTTTACCGGGAACTTATATCGCAGGTAAAATGATGTTGGTCAGGGCAATAATATTGGGTCTTGAACTTTATTGGCAAAAACCGGGATCTACTCCTGAAATAGACAGAAATTATGATTTTAGTGCTATGACACCGATGCAGTTGGAAAATATCCTAAATAAAGATAAAAACAGTCTTAATAAAATCAAAAAACTTATAATCGGAGGAGCTCTTGTTAATGATAAAATTCTAAGTAAAATATATGATCTGGATACACAAATCTATGAAACATACGGAATGACGGAAACTGTAAGTCACATAGCACTTAAAATGATAAACGGAGATGGAAAAAGTGAGTATTTTACTACTTTGGAAAATATCAAGATTGGAATTGATGACAGATCATGCCTTGTATTATCGGATTCAAATTTGGGAACCGGAAAAATTCAAACAAATGACATCATTGAATTGAAAGATGAAAATCATTTTAAATGGCTGGGAAGAGCCGATAATATTATTAATTCCGGTGGTATCAAGCTAATCCCCGAACAAATAGAAAAAAAACTGAAACCGTTTATTAAAAATGATTTTTTTATTTTCGGCATAGATGATGGCAAATACGGACAATTACCTGCTTTGGCTATTCAAAGCACTCAAAAAGATATCGTCCCTGACTTTTCAGTCCTTAGCAAATTTGAAGTTCCAAAAAAGATATTTTATTTTGAGAAATTTATAAAGACTGCATCAGGTAAGATTAACAGGAAGGCTACTATTGCTCTGCTCAAAAATTAACCGTATTCTTTTTCGTCCACATCCTCGCCTTTATCCTCAAATCCTACAAATCCAAATTCAGACAGTTTTGCTACCTTTTTATTTTGTCACTATTTTTGTTTGCTTCGCTACAAAAATACCGCCAAAATGACTATGTGGGTTAGGCTAATCCAATTCTACCATAATGTCGCCCCGCTGGGGCTTTTTATCTCCCCCTTGATAAGCCTTGCGTTATGACACATCTTTTAATAAATGTTATAACGAAAGTTTTCTCTTAGAGAATTGATTCCGGTTTTAGCACCCATCCCCAACCCTTCCCTCAGCGAGGGAAGGGAGAAGTGGATGTGCTTAATCATAAGGAAAAACTAAATTTTGTCTTGCTTGTATTAACCAGAATTGCATTTTTTATGGACAAGAAGTGGAGCATTTGCGGGATGCAGCTTCCTCCCTTTCTAAGGGAGGATTGAGGTGGGTTCTATTCCTCGCAAGAAAAAAGTGAAGTGAAGGTTTATGATTGAAAGAAACTGCATTCAGTTTATCTTGTCTTTAACCAGAATGGTATTCTTTACCCTGCACTCGCAGGTTGCTACCTCCCCCTGTCGTTTTACGTAACGCAGTGGAGTAAAACTACAAGTGGGAGCGCAGTGCTTTTGCGGCTTGCCCCGTGAAATCAACGTAGTATTTCACTGGGGGGTGGGCAGAGGTTTACCCTGTGAAATTCATTTATGAATATTTCATCAGAGGGGCGGTTGTGCAAAAAACATCATTCCACCATTCCATTATTCCATTATTCCATTATCCACTTTTCAAACTCCGGCTTCGAAATCACTCCTTTCGTCGTGCTTTCGAGTCCTAAATTTTCCGCTTCAAACAAAATCCACCAATACAATCCAAATACTACCACAAACGATTAAGCTCCTCCTATCTCCCCTTCTCCTTTTACCACATATTTCGCATTGAAACTGAAAATTTTTTAAAGGAGATGGAGATGGTATAATTAGATAAAAGTCTATTTAGACCTTTATTGCCAAACCCTATCCAAACAATGAAAACAAGTTGAATCCCCCAATTTGTAACACACCTACATATCCGTATTTTCTAACGTCATCGTATTTCTCTATTTCCATCGGATTAACAGACCAAGCTCCGGCTATTTCAAGTACAGTATCTTCATCAGGAATTTCCACATCTTCAGGATATTCTCCTCCGTTTTTTTCGATTTGTTCACTTTTTTGTATGAAATCCCATTGCTTTTCAACTTCTGTCGGTTTTCCAAAATTTATTTTATTTTCTCCATCTTCTACTTTATACAACCTTTGAAGATCTCCAAACTTTGACAACATCCATATCATAGTAGTACTTATCCTGTGACTCCCCAAAAGTTGTGCTTCTCCAAATTTCAAACTCAATTTGTTTAACAGTTTTACTATTGAATCTTTTTTATCAGAAGATTTTGGTAGATCTATATCTATCCCTACAACTAATACCCAACCATCTATCGGCGGAGTAATAAAAACATCTCCTTCATAAGCACGGTTCAATCCTTTTTTCCACCCTATTCGTTTAGCTTTTTTTATCCCCATTGTATCTATTACGGATTTGGCATCTTCAGTTTCTATAGCAAACCAAAACACCTTATATCCAAATGATTCTCCAAAATTATTTATTACAGGTTTTTTCGTCAATGCCCGCTGCCTTATTTGTTCCCAATCTATCTTCTCCATACTTGCTTCATCCCCTTCTTTATATTCATATATCATTTTGTCTCCATATACATTGCATTTCAACTTTCTTGCAATATTCCTGACAACTTTTAAGTTCTCTTCATAATTTTCCCATATTTTAACTGATATGGTACCTCCCCAACTATTATAACCAAAAGTCATTTCTTTATTCTCTTTATTATCCATATTAAAAAAACAATACATTTGAGGATGTTCTGTCCCGTAATCTTCTAAATAACACTCTCTAAGAAAATTTTCCGATTCAACTTCATCAGCCCATACACAAACAGGGATTCCTTCAATTATTTTGACAAAATCATTGTGAGTAATCTTCTTCCCCATCAATTCATTCCCGACAAAATAAAAAGCAATATCATAATCTTTCATAAAAAAGTATTTTAAAAATTTAACATTTTTTTCATTGTGGTCACTTCCCATGTAAGATTAGCAATATTCATACCACCTTGCTTATATCCTTGCATTATTTCATCCATATAAGTTTGCATCTCACTCAATTTAGTTCCATCTTCAATAACAACCAAAATTTTTATTTTCTTTACCGGAAGACATTTTGTTGATTTACTTGAATGACATATTTTTTCAGCTTTATTTACTGCTTTGCTCAATATTTCAATATGTTTTTTTGACACATTATTTCTTAAGGCACTTTTTCTTCACACTGACTATCTATTATTTGCACTATTCCTGTGCTGATGCACAGGTTCCTTCACTATCAAGTGAGATTTACTCACTTGATTTTTGATAAAATCAAAACCGTTCAGTCATCCCCACTTCACAATTAGAGTTGGAAAACAATAATGTAAACTTATTTAAGGATTAAAAATAATGTGTAAATTTGTATTAGGATTTAATTGTTTAACTGTAAACTTTTTTTAGGACGAGTCAAAGTGGAGAAAATTATAATGGGGAGCGCAGTGCATTAGCGGGTTGGCAGAGGCTTGCCCTGTGAAATTCAGTTATGAATATTTCATCAGAGGGGGCGGCTGTGAAAAATAAATGATAATTCCACCCCCTTTGTCCCCCGCCAGCGGGGGATTAATTCCCGCTTCAAAAAATCTCCACCACAAAACTTCCCTTGAAGCACCTCTCCAAGCAAAAGGTCTC
>JALVEG010000313.1 GCA_027031145.1 Saprospiraceae bacterium
TGCTGATTGCTACATCCTTTTACTTTATATCCAGAAAAAGAAAAAAAAGAAATTTAGAACTATTAAACAGATTGGAAAATCTACTAAAGGACATTGATGAAAAAGAGAAAAAAGTAGGGGAATATAAAATTGAATCTAAAGAAAATATTATTTCAAAAGATGAACAAACACTTAAAAAACTTGAAACATTTGTAATCGAAAATATAAACACACAAAACCTTGTGATTTCTGACTTATCAAGACATTTACACATAAGCGATCGACAATTGAGAAGTTTTATGCAAAAGACTATAAGTCTAACTCCCATATCATTTATTAGAGAGATCAGATTACAAAGTGCTTATGAATTTCTAAAAAATAAAAAGTATTCAACTGTTTCAGAAGTATGTTACAATATTGGAATTGACAGCCCCGCATATTTCAGTAGAAAATTTAAAGAAAGATTTGGAATAAACCCCAAAGATTTATTGAATAAATAGTTTGAATAAATACCTTTAGATTGTCAGTAACAGTAAAGAGAACCGACAATTTAATTCCATAAGAAAATGCTAGTTGCCTTTGAAAATAGCGTCGCATGCCCGGACTTGGATTGGAAAGATGTTTAGTATCCTCTACCCATCCTCAAACCTTATAGGTTTTAAAAACCTATAAGGTTTAAACACAGTACGTTTATGCTTTTCAAACTTAACTTACACCATTCCTCACTTCTCCGCCGCCAAATAATCGGAGACCGGCATTTCCCAGACGTCAAGTGCAAGGGCATTGTATATCTTTTCTTTTTCCGGTTGGCTGCAATGATCAAACTTATGCTTGAATTTGGATTTTGCATATTCATCATAAGCGTTTTTGAATGCATTTTTGATACCGTCAAGTATCCACAAGTACAATCCGTAATTGGTGCTACGGTCATATCCAAGACTTACTGTCACCTCAACATCTTTGTCCTTTTTCATCAGCAACTGCAAATTATCCTTTATAGTCTTTTCAAAATTATTTTTTGAAATAGCTTTACCCTGATAAAGAATTTGATTTTTGCCATTCACAAATACTTGAATGACATGATCTACATGAGTTGCCTTTGTCATTGCATCGGGTTTCCATTCCGGAAGGGTGGTTTTTATTCCCTTTTCATTGAAAATAGTAGTTGCCACAAGGAAGAATATAAGCAACAAAAATGCTATATCCGCCATCGAACCGCTTGATGATCTTCTTGAATTTCTGCTTCTTTTGAATTGAATAGCCATGATCCTGAGTTTATTATCAAGATGATAATATGGGGATTATGGTTGTGTGGGGAAAATACTAAGGACAAAATACAGTAAAAAAATAACTTCAATGCATTGAATTTCTACAATTTCTTTTTTATTCCAAGTATTATGCTTCCGGGAAACCTTTTATAGTTTTCCGTTTCAATAAATAAATATGAAAGAGTGGTGTTATATATTTCTTTGGGAAATAAATTCAATATATCTCTTGCTTTTATAAAAACAGATATTTTGGGAGTAAATTCATATCCCAAATCAAAATTTACCATAGTAAAATCAGTTGAATATTCCGGTGATATTCTAATACTATAGGCAGCATCAATACCTGCATTTAATCTATTATATACATATTTGAATCCGGCATTTAGCTTTTGCGTCACGAACGATACGGAATTACGATCGATTTGTCTGTTAATACTTGCAAGAGTATATTTGAAAGTACCGTTAAATTTTTTCTTAAAATTGGTTGCGATACCAAAATCTATTTTCTTTGTTTCCATAGCATATATTGCATCCGATTCATTTTCATTGTATCTCCATCTTATTCCTGCATTCATCGTCAATTTTTTGTGAAAATATTTCATCTGAATTGATGATTGAAAATCAATATTAGTACCCTTTTTAGACGGTTTGATAAGCTGAATGATATAATTATTTCTATTCTCAATAGTTGTAAACAAACTGTTTTTTTGCATTCCGTAATTGAATATCGAATGTATTTTGAAGCCGGTATTAAGATTGAAATGAAAATATGTTACAGAAAATGATCTTGAATTTCTAATTTTATCATCATTCTGCAATAAATTCTTTTTAAGCGTCAAACCGTCTATTATCTTATAACCTTGATATCTCAACAAAGGATCAAAAACAGAATTGTCCAAACTATATTTTAAAAGCAAAAAATGAACGGGATTTAATGTATATTTTATCATAAATGAATAGTTTGGAACAGCAGTTGTAAAATCATTATTATCCACTGATATTTTGGTAAATGGAAATGATATTTCAGGACTAAAAGTGATTTTATTTGAATTGTAAATTACTTTCAATTTCGGAGTTAGATTTTTTGTTTTGGAAAAGAAATTGTGATAAAAAATATTGCCGGGCAAATTATCTTCCATTGTTATGCAATTGCTTTCCACATTCATCGACAACGAAGTATATGTCTTCCAATTACCTTTTTTATATTGCCATAATCCCTTCAACATCCAATCAATATTTTTGAAATAAGAAAATTGATAAACGGATGTCATACCGGTATCAAATATTGCCTGACGGGAAAAAATATTGTCATTTTCTTTCTTAATATCAAGCAGTGAATTTGTTTCTAATTTTATAATATGATTATCGTTCAATTTTTGCGAATAATAAATATTCGGAAATATGGAAAACGCCTTATTCCTTTTTGATTGTGAATTATTTAAAGTCAAAGTATCAATTTTGCCTTCGATATTTTCCTCTAAAATATCGGGTTTGTATTTTATTGGAATTTCAATTTCAAAAATAGTGTTTTTATTGTATGTCTTTTTCCTGTCATAACCCAAATAAAAGTAAGGTAAAGTGCTTTTATGGTTTTTGTTTCCCGTTAAAATTATCTTATCTGTCTGGTAAATACGTTGTAATTTAGAATTTCCTTTTCTGTCGAAAAAAGTTGCTAAAAAAGAAATATTGTCGCTTGTTTTAGCGGAATTACCCGACTCAAGGTTGAATGTCAACAAATTGGACAGATCTTTTATATCATTTTCATTTTTTTGAAATTCACGAGGTAATAAATTATCAAAATTTCCATTTGCTTTTTTTATTGCTCTTAACAAATCGTTTTCCATATTGAGAAAATCATTGGCTGATATAACCTGTTCACCTATGTTATTGGATTTAAGCGCAGAAGTATATCCCAAACTGTCGTTTACCGAATACAAATCTGCGATTCCTTCATATTTGTTGTGGTATCCTGCTCCAATCCCCCATTTCCCGTTTATTTTATTTTTTGCTTCATCAGTGAGCAGAAAATTCATTGCTACTTTTGGGCTGAATTTATCAAGAAATTTTTCATGAAATGATTTGTAATTACGGATTATTTGAATTTTTTTTATTTTTAGAGGATCAAGTATTTCCAATGTAAGTTTATGCTGATCATTAAGTATATCTTTTCCTTCAATTAGCAATTTGTCAATGCGTTTGGAATTGTATTTTATATCTCCCTGTTTAGTTACTTCGACGCCTTCCATTTTATTAAGCACATCTTCGAGTTTACTGTCCGTACCCGAACGATAATTAGCGATATTATAATCAAGTGTATCATCGTGAATTTCGATATATTTCCTCTGTTCTTTGATTATGACTTTTTCCAATTGATAATTTTGAGGAATCAATTGTATAATATTATCTTTTTCTTCTGAAAGAGAATCGATATTTATCAATTTTTCACTATACCCAAGATAATTTATTTTGACAATAATCTCCCGCATACTGTCCGTTTCCATACACCATTTGCCATTATTATCCGTGAAAACAGTAGTAATAACGGAATCCGGTTTAGAAATGAAAGTTATACGGGCTTGAGCTAATGCATTGCCTTGTTGGTCAACAACAATACCGCAAACTGTCCGGGCAAATATACCCGAATGAGACAATAAACAAGCAAAAAAACAAAACAGAACAACATTTTTTTTCATATTATCCGAAGCTATCTAAATCGATTACTTGATTTGAATTGCTCCAAAGTTATGGATTTTGGACGATTGGGAATGTCTATTTCTGTATTTTTTTGCAAAAAATTTACTTTTTGAGCTACAATTGATTTTTTACCGTTATCCGTTTCTATTTTCAATATCAAACCGGGCAATCCCGAATATTTTTCAGGACCTTCGCCAACTTTTATTTCAGTAGTGTACCATGCATAAATGTCGCCTTTTTTGCTTTTTGCTTTTTTGCTTTTAAAACCGCAAATAGTTTCTACTTGCTCATCGGTCAAAACCCAATCCTGCATCGTCATCATTTCATCTTGTATCTTTGTATCGGGAGGCATTGCAGGAGATATGGATATGACTTTTTTATTGTTGAAATCTTTATAATAGTCTATACTGTGATGTTCAAATTTGATATTCTCAGGATTATAAGAATGACTATATGTATATTTTGATTTGTTTTCGCTAATAATCAATTTATAATAATTCCTGACTTTTTTTGCTTTTTTCATTCCTTCGAGGACTTTTTTCATAGATTTTTCCGGCAATCTTTTAAGAGCATCAAAATTTGTCTTTCCCGTTTTATATTTTAGTTCGTAAACAACTTCTATAGTTTTATTTTGAGCAAAAATATTGAAAGAAATAAAAAGTAATATGATAATAAATATATGTTTTGGCATAAATTTGAATTTAGTTATAAAAAAACGCCCGGATAGCACTTACTTATAAACTATCCGAGCTGAAAAAATATTTTTTTAAGTCAATCACAATCAAAATACCAAGTATCCCAGTGTCCATCAGCATAGGAATCAATCCAAATGATACAATCCGAACCATCATCAATTAATATTTTATTACCGGTCTCCATTTCTCTTATTATCACCCATTCAGGACTTGGACCATGTGCAGCAAACAAAGACATGGAAAAAATTAAACTTAAAGTAAATAATAATTTTTTCATTTTACAAATTTTTTATTACCCCCTACTCTCTTTTTTACGGGTATTTCAGGTAATTATCCCGTTAAAATAACTACTTTCGAGTATAAAATATAGTTATTTATAATTTAATAAACTTTCGATAAAACTCAAATTGAACTGTGTCTGCTCCCTCTTCCAAAGTTGTTCCCCAATATTTAAACATGACTTCAAGTGTTTGATCAGATACCGAAATTATATGCCATTTATATGACCTTTTGAGTCCCAATTCTTCATCATGAGTATCCGGCATAAAAGTAATTGTCTCGGATAACTCATCATAATCCCATTTACCGTTTACCGGTAGTCCCCAAGGAATCTCATCGATAGTCTCATATCTGCCATCATCAAGAAGCTTGTAAATTATATTCGGATAACTTACAGAATCAACAACTCCATTCACTTCAGCAACACCATTGTAAGAAAATTCATCTTTCCATGTTCCATAAAATTTTTCAATTCCACTTAAGTTATCATTTTCTGAACATGCTAAAAGATTGATTAGTACTAAAAGGAATAATAATTTTTTCATTTTTACCGTTTTTGATTTAAAAAAATATTTATTGTTTAATGATTTTTTGAATTTTAATAATTGTACCTTCTTTTTTAATTGTACAAATATACACTCCTTCTGACAATTTAGAAGTCTCAATTGTATGATTAATAGATTTAATTTTATCTACTATCAATGTTTGACCAATAATTGAGGATATTTCAACTGTAATATTTGAATTTGTGATATCTAAGTTGTATAGATTAATTGACAACTCATTACTAAAAGGATTTGGTAAAATACTTATATTGTATTTTATATCTCCATTATTGTTATTTGAGTTACTACGCATGCTTTCTATTGTATTATCTCCACAATTCTTATTGGAACAATCAATTTCCGTAAGTTGTTTGCTTTTTTCAAATGGATAAACCAAAATAGTATCGCTTTGAAGCTTAATATTCTCAAGTAGATCCAAATATTCTTGCATAAATAGTGTATCGGACAATCCTTCTGCAATCAACATAGTACTTGTACTATCTATACCATCTATAAGTGAATCTCTTCTAAGAATATATTCAAGTTCATTCAGCCTCAATGATGATGAAATCAAAGATTCCCCGGGACCTTTTCCTCCACAATTTGAATCACCAACAGGATAAAAAGCATAAACAAAGAAATCATTACCCATATAACAAATGTCAATATAATAACACTGATAACAATTAGGACAAACCTCAACATAATAATAACCAGTAACCCGATTACCATATTGCACTACTTCCCAACCTTCTCCATTCGGGCATAAGCCAATAAGGGCACAATTTTTCCAATCAAGTTTATATTGCAAGTACTCTTCATTATAACCATCCACATAACCACCAGTCACAGGGCAATAACAGTTCACTCTAGTACAGTCAAATGGGTCATCGAAAACACAAACTAATTTTTCATGAGGAATAAATTTCACTTCTCTTCCATTGCATCCCAAATACCATCCACATGGATTGGTTGAGCCTATCTTATCAAAATTTTTATTGTCATTCACAAATATTTGCAATTCATTATAACAACCGGAAGCATCGGTAACGGTTACATAATGATATCCTTTGCACAAATTATCATTTTGCTGCCCAGATGAGCCATCATCCCATAAATATTGATAAGGCGGGATTCCTCCTGTAGTTATTAATTCAATTTTACCATAACAATAACCTTGGCAGGTATTTGAGACTTGTGCCGAAGACTGCAAGTCGGAACTACTACAATCCACTACCTCATAACAATCACTATGAGTATTGCATCCATCCGTAACGGTTACGCAATAATTACCAGGTCCAAGATTATAGATATCTTCTGTATTTGCAGTAAATCCGTTTGGACCTGTCCATGAATATATTAAAGAGGGATGTGCTCCACTTTGCTGCCAAGTAACTGTTAAGTCAATCCAACCATCCGTACTGGTAGGAGAATCTACAGAATGAACATCTGCAGATAAGCTAAAATCATTTTCGTTAAGTTCATTATTATAACATGATACACTTTCATCATCATCATGAATTGAAAATAATTCACAACAACATATTCTTAGAGGAATTGACTCAATTGTACATCCTGATGAATGTGTTACAGTAACCTTATATACACCGGGACACAAATTTTGAGGGTCTTCTACTGTACTACTCCATCCCGGGTCTTCAAAATTTTCCCATTGATAACTATAAGGTCCGCTACTTCCCTCAACTTCAATATCTATAGAACCGTCACATGAATATATATTTGCTTTAGGTAAACATTCCGTATTATTTACTACATTTTTTACAACTACTTTGCTATTGTCATTATCTACAACATAGCAATCCTCTGATTCACCACATAAAGCATCTTTTACAGATACACAATATCCCCCAGGTAACACACCATTTAGATCTTCTGTGGTAGCACCATTACTCCATTTGTATTCATAAGGTGGTACCCCGCCAGTTACTGTTAGATCAATTGATCCATTATTGCATTGGGATGTAAATGCATTGGTAGTAATTGCGCTAAGTTCAAGTTCTTCACCATTTATAATAATCTCTGTACCCTCCAATGGCGAATTCCTAGTCGCAAATTCATCGGGATTTCTTCTATTTCCTCCAGAATTATTACACGAAAAGTATAGCCAATGGATTCTATCTACTCCATAAGTTAATTGGGGACTATTATTATCTTGCCAAGTTGTGTTACTTTGACGCGTAGGTACAAAAATATTCCTATCTCTATGAGATTTATTAAATGCTATCAAGTCATTATTGTTATAATCCTTACCGCTAAAATGAAATACTACATCAAGACCTAATACTATTTCACTTTGATCTATTTCAAAAACAAAATAATCATTATTTGAGCCGGTAATTATTGGCTGTCTGTTACTTATTTCAAAAGCGGGTACACTCATTTTAAGTTCTTGCAATGGTTCACTTGTTTTTTCCACATATACTTTCATTCCAGCACTAAAATCCGCAGCATTGACTTCGGTAACCAAATCATTTTTGCTAAAAATAATATAATTATTGTCAAAACAAGACCAATCCTCATAATAGATTTCCTGATCGTTATAATTGGTTTTAATTCTAACCTTTTGCACATAAGGCTTGAAATTGTCAAGTGTGAATTCTATGGGTGTTAAATTGCCGGTAGCATCCTTTGGTCCTTCATAAGTATCACCTCTGACATTTGTTACTACTGCTTTCACTTGATAATTGCCGTCGTTGTATCTTGCTTTTTCAGGACAATTGGCTATCTCCATTTGGTCATCACTGTGAATGCGGGTGACAAAATCTGCGTAGTAAAAATCATCCCATCGTCTTGGATCATAATCTTTATAGGCAAGGGGTTTTATGCCTGTTCTATCCCAACTTCCTTCATTATTTGGATGTCCTATAGCGATGTGTTCCGGATATTTTTGATTTTCGTTTAACCTGCCGCCTAACCAAAATTTAGATTCATAAAAGGGACCCCTTATTATATGATACGATTGTGGTTGACCTTCCAAGCTTTTTTCCCCTAATAATATTTCCACTTTATGTATATTTAGAGTGTTATCATTATATAAAGGACCATTATTGGGTTGCCCATTTTCCATATCCGGCATTATCGGACGAATAAGAATATCGGTATAATCTGTTCCGGGGTATTTAATTTTAATGCCTTCAGGATAATCATCAATATTACTTACCGTAGTATTATACAAAATTTTAATGTCATAATCAGGGCCTTGATGCCATATTTCTTCAAGTGGATCTATAGCATTAATATCATTATTGACAAAGTCTGAAACATTCAGACTATTGTATTTGCTTAAATGCAGATGAGAGAGTACATGCCCGGATGTTCCCAATATCCCGATATTATCTTCTTGATTGATATGGTTTGTCGCATAAATAGTGTCTAGTCCATTTATGTAATAAAAAGTTGAATCACAATCTCCTCCTTGACAATCTGAATAAAGCACATTATTAGTCAAATCTAATATACCATAAGTTTTTTTCATTGGAAAAGTATCATGTATTTCTACATACTTCATATCTCCAATCTGTGTAGGTAATGAAGTATCATCAAATAAATGGACATAACCATAGTCATTATCCCCTTCTGAATCATCAATTACCACATATTTTAGGGTAGATCTGCTGCCATTCTGTCTTTGATAATTTTCTAATTTAATTATTGTTCCTTCTTCAATGGCTTTTACATGGTATCCCAGATCTTCAGTTCCTGTTGGTTCAGTAATGGTATAATCAATACCTCCATGAAAATCATACGGTCTATTGGAACTTAGATACCTTGGCCCAAAATCAGACACCACATTCCTTGTATCAAAATACTCAATAGTACCTGAGTATTGATAATTACTACTTGTACAATTATTGCAACTTTCATAAGGCACTTGTGGTCCTGAATAATTTGTTTGTGAATACAAATTGTACAAAAAAGATTATTACTATTAATTTAAATATGTAGATTGTTCTCATCTTTAAAGTTTTATTGAATAAAATTCTGTTTGGAAAAATAGAGTATCTTTTTTATTGTGTTTTTTGTTTTTTACTATACCAAAATCATAAACTTCATAATTACCATATCGAGGATAAAACTTTTTAAAATAAATATAACCTGTTTTTGATGAAATAATATATATTTCCTTTTTTTTAATATTTCTAAAATCACTTACACTTAAACCAATTGTATAATCAGTACTTAAATATATATCACCTAATGTAAACCCCCTCTTTACACATTTGGTAAATACTACCTTTTCCCGATTTAAATCATATACATCAAAACAGCCTCCTGTTTTTATAGTAGGCGTTACCCTAACATAAACTAAATATTTTCCATCTTGAGTTACTGCAGGTGTATGACCTGAAGAATTTGGGACTCTCAATTGTTTCCAAATATTACCTTTATTATCCAAAATATTAATAATCCCAAATGAGGCAGGCACTTCATATTCTTCATCATATCCTTCCATAGCGTTCAATTGATACAGAATGGGGGTATAGTCTTTACCATTTTCAATCTCATAGGCGAAATTAACAAAAATATCTAAACGACCAATATGTACACCTTTCTGTAAACTATTATACAATTCCTCAGGTATTTTACCTTTTAACTGAGTTTTAGTCAACCCTGGTACTTCATATCTCATTGGGTGGTGACCGGGGGTTATATCATATTTTTCAAAATCGGTAAGTTCAAACGGATTATTTTCCCATATATCATATTTACCGGACAAATTGCCTTGTTTGTCATAAAACAATATCGCATAGGTTGAGTCCGACCTGACTATTCTCTTTCTTATAATTTTTTTCTCTATCTTTTTTTGCGGACTACTTTTACTACTGCTATTATTTTTATTTTTTATCTTTTTTGAGGTTATGGTTCCTTTGTTCTCAATCATTACGGTCTTACTGCTTTCAGTGGTTTTTCCCTTTTCAGTCACCTTGGTGCCACCGCAGCTCATTATTGCAATCAGGACTACTGTGAATAAAATGTATTTGATAATTTTCATATTGATTAGTATTATAATTGAATCAAAAACAAGAATTTATT
>JALVEG010000314.1 GCA_027031145.1 Saprospiraceae bacterium
AAATATATAAAATTTAAAAAAATTTTACAGTACTGAATCCTATAAATTTAATGGAATTACTTCTGCAGGATGCTTTTGAAAAGAAAAAATTCGGCTAATTCCTATTTTGATGTGCTAAACAAAATATGAATATATACATTCAACTCCGAAGGAGTTGTAACCCTCTTACTTATTTACCACCGGTTTCACCGGTGGCTATTCAAATTTATCCCCTTCGGGGATATTTTTTTCTCTTGATAAAAAAAAATACCGTCAATGAATAAAAATTCTAATTCTTATTAAAACTATTAGCGTATATTTTATTGTAAATACACGTTAGAGAGTAAAACCACGATAGTGGTTTAATGTGAATAGCCCCGTATGAAATGCTGGGTAAACGAAGGAGGGGAAATGAACGCCGATAGGTGTTCAATGTATAATCATATTGGTATTTCTTTATCAATTTTTTTTGCCAGCACATCAAAATAGGAATTAGCCAAAAATTCATTCCGATGGACATCGGAATTGTTAGATGAAGCTTATTTTTTGAAGGTATAATGCATCTATGTCAAAAAAATAGCTGAAATATACCTAAAAAATTATTTTTTCAGTCAAAATGATTGGGTGCATTTCATTTTTTCGTGCTGCGGGTTGATTCTCCTTTAGGAGTCAGAGGCAAAGAATGGGAAAAGTGAAAAAATGAAATACACCTTAATGGTTCTATCTGATTAACTACATTATATTAATAAAATAACACTGGTTTTAGTTTTAATCAATAACTATTATTAATTTTAAGTTTTCAAAAATTAATAAATAAACCGTATTTAGTGAAAAAGAAAATTTTAATAGTTGACGATGAACCTGATATTTTGGATATTTTACAATACAACCTTGAAAAGGAAGGATATTTGATTACAAAAGCTAAAAATGGTAAAGAAGCAATCAAAAAAGCTTATGATACCATACCGGATCTAATCTTATTGGACATAATGATGCCTAAAAAAAATGGTATTGATGTTTGTAGAGAACTTCGGGAAGATCAAAAGTTTTCAGGTACATACATTATGTTTTTAACTGCCAGAGATGAAGAATATTCGGAAGTTGCAGGTTTTGATGTTGGAGCAGATGATTATGTAGTCAAGCCGATTAGACCGCGTAGTTTAATTTCGAGGATAAAAGCTATTATGTCACGAAAAAGAACTCTGGAAAATAAAGGACAAATTTTAAAATTCGGTGATTTGGTAATTGATCGTGAAAAATACCTGGTTTATGAAAATGATACGATAATTAATCTGACCAAAAAACAATTTAAGATCCTTTTATTACTAACATCAAAACCGGAAAAGGTTTTTACAAGGGAAACTATTTATACTAAAGTTTGGGGAGATGATATTTTGGTCGGAGAAAGAACTCTGGATGTGCATATAAGAAAAATACGGGAAAAATTAAGTAAAAAGTATATTTTTACAATTAAAGGAATAGGTTATAGTTTTAAATATTAATACCGGTAAAAATGTTAAAAAAAATATTCACAATACATACCCTGACCTTACCTTTGGTTAGCGGTTTTCTTCTTTTTATTATTTTGATTTTGATCTCAGAATATTACCAGTTTAATTTTGATACAGGTACTTTTATTGCTATTGTTTTGCTATTTTTCTTATTGGTTTTAATTCTAAATGCCGTTTTATTAAACAATTATATTGATCGTAAAGTAAAGAAAATTTATTCAACATTTTTTAAAACCAAACAGATTGAATTTAAGACCGGAAATAACAATATTAAATCATTGAAAGCAATTGAAAAAGAAATTGAAAAATGGTCTGATAAAAGAAGTAGTGAATTGTCAAAACTCAAAGAAAACGATGAATATCGTAAAGAATTTATTGGAAATATCTCACATGAATTGAAAACCCCGATTTTCATTGCTCAAAGTTATATTGAAACACTTTTAGACGGATCTCTATATGATGATAAAGTTAATAAAAAGCATTTGAAAAAAGCTCTGAAAAGCGTTTTGCGTCTTTCTCAGATAGTAAAAGACCTGGAGATGATCTCAAAATTAGAAAAAGATTCACTAATATTGAAAAAAGAGGTTTTCGACATAAATTTTTTCATCAGGGACATCGTGGATTCTTTGGAATTTAGTGCAAAAGAAGAAAATATTAATATTATCCTGAATATTGACAAAAACGATGAGTGTTATGTATTCGCTGATGAAGAAAAAATTGAACAGGTAATTATAAATCTCTTGGTAAATGCTATAAAATATAATGAAAAAAACGGTTTTGTAAAAATAAATTGTAAAGATTTACAAGACAAATACCTGATAGAAATAGAGGATAATGGCTTAGGAATAGAACCCGAAAAAATAAATAGAATTTTTGAAAGATTCTATCGTATTGATAAAGACAGATCCAGAAAAAAAGGAGGAACCGGATTGGGATTATCAATTGTAAAGCATATTCTTGATGCCCACGGACAATCCATTAACGTTGAAAGCGAATACGGAAAAGGAACAAAGTTTTATTTCACTTTGGATAAAGCCCAATAGCTTGCAGCGCAAGAAAGTTTCTACCATGATGTCGCCCCTGACGGGACTCTTATTCCTCCCTCTGATAAGCGAGCTGTCTCTGCCTCGCTTCCTTACTTCTAAACTCTAAAATCAGCGTTCGTTAATTGATATTCCAAACTTCCAAATATCCAACTCAAATCTTCCCTTAAAGCACCCTCCACGCAAAAGTTTACCCCGTGAAATCAACGAAGCATTTCATCCGGTAAACCCGCACCTTCCCACTTCGGACAAAATCCTCCAATACAATCCAAACATTATTACAAACGAATAAGCACCACCTTTCTCCCCTTCTCCTTTTCTACTATATTTTGTTTTGAAACTGAAAATTATTAAAAAGGAGAAGGGGCGGGGGATGAGGATAAACGGAAAAGTGAAAGAAAAACATAAGGGGTAGCGCAGTGCTTTTGCGGGTTTACCCCGTGAAACAAACGAAGTGTTTCACAGGGGGATGGATGAGAGGGCAGCTTTGCAAATAACTTCCAAACCATATCCTCCGTCAAATAAATTTGACAGTCCAAACCACCCTCTTCAAAACACCGAACACAGAACAAGGAATAAAAAAACAATATTCCAATATCCCAACATTTCAGAATAATTTAACAATATTATTAATCATGGCACTAATTTTGCAGTTTTAACAAAAACCCCGTTCTATGATCACAAAAGAAGAAATAGTAAAAGACTGGCTCCCCAGATATACCGGTATGCCTTTGGAAAGATTCGGAAAGTATATAATCCTGGTAAATTTCAGTAAATATGTTGATAAATTCTCTAAATTATACAATTCCAAAGTATATGGCAGAAAAAACTCAATGAGAGCATCAACTGCCAATGATATTACTATTATTAATTTTGGTATGGGAAGTGCTAATGCCGCTACTATCATGGATTTGCTATCTGCAATAAAACCTAAAGCTTGTCTGTTTTTGGGAAAATGCGGAGGACTAAAGAAAAAAACTCAAATAGGTGATTTTATTTTACCTATTGCTGCGATAAGGGGTGAGGGTACTTCTGATGATTATTTTCCCGGCGAAGTTCCCGCTTTACCTGCTTTTGCTCTTCAGAAAGCTATTTCAACGACTATCAGGGAAAAGAGTTTTGATTACTGGACCGGAACTGTTTATACAACAAACAGAAGGGTTTGGGAACATGATGAGATTTTCAAACAATACCTTCGAGAGATCAGAGCAATGGCAATTGATATGGAAACCGCTACTATCTTTAGTGTTGGTTTTTACAATAAAATTCCGACAGGTGCCTTATTATTGGTTTCGGATATTCCAATGATCCCCGAAGGAGTAAAAACATCCGAATCAGATAAAAATGTAACTAAAAACTATGTAGATACACATTTGGAAATCGGTATTAAATCATTGGAACAACTAATTAATAAATCACTTACCGTCAGACATCTTAAATTTTAACCTGCCACAACCCATTGCATCATATAAGCGGTAATAATAGCACCATAAGTACCTACGGCATATCCCAGTACAGCCAATAATACACCAACAGGAGCCAAAGAAGGATTAAATGCAGAAGCTACTATCGGTGCAGATGCAGCACCTCCGATATTTGCCTGACTTCCTACTGCAACAAAGAAAAGAGGCGCTTTAATGATTTTAGCTACAACTAACAAGATAATGACATGAACCAACATCCAGATTATTCCCACCATAAACAACCCAAAATTTTCCCTGACTTCAATTAAATTCATTTTCATACCGATAGTAGCGACTAAAATATAAATAAATACACTACCCCATCTCGAAGCACCGATTCCTTCCAGTTTTCTTGCTTTGGTAAAAGATAATATCAATCCGATAGTTGTCGCCAAAACAATCAGCCAAAAGAATCCGGACATAAGAGAATTTAGTTTTAGATTTTCCAGTGTTTCCCTAAAACTTTTCATATACGGACTGATAATATCCGCCCCCATATGTGAAAGCGCCACACCGCCAAAACCAACAGCAAGCATTATAAAAACTTCCGTAGTCGTAGGAATTTTTTCAACTTTCTTTCTGAAATTTTCTACCCTGTGTACCAGATCATCTATTGCAGAAACATCAGCTTTCAACCATTTATCAACCCTTTGCCTGATATTTGCTCCATAAAGCAGGAATCCCATCCATATATTTGCCACTATCACATCCACTACTATAAACGATGCAAAAATATTATCTTTCACTTCAAATATTTCTTTCATTGCTGTTTGGTTGGCTCCTCCTCCGATCCAGCTACCCGCCATTGTTGACATCCCCCTCCACATATCATCCATACTGACAGGTATCATTCCGGGAAAGAAATTTATAGTAATAAGTAATGCTATAGGACCTCCAAGCATAACCCCCAGAGTTCCGGCAAGAAACATAATTATTGATTTAGGTCCTAAATTCAATATTCCTTTAAAATCAATACTCAAAGTCAACAATATTAAACTTGCAGGTAATAAATATCTCGATGCCACAAAGTATAATTGCGAATGATGTTTGAACTGGTCAAATACTTTAATATCAATATTATTGGATTTTATAGCCTCCCATGCATCATTTAAAGAAGCTTTTGCAGGCAAAACAATATTGAATTGATCGTGAAGATGTTGAATTACTGCAGCAGTATCATACCATTCATTGCTTATCAGACCAAATGGCCAATGCAATAAAGCAGGTACAAAATAACATAGTAACAAAGCCGGAACATAAGTATAGAATTTTTTCCAAAACTTTGTCTTAATACCTGAGGTATAGAAGATAACCGCTAATACCACTATCAAAATACCAAAAACAACTGCATCATTTGTAAATACCGGATTTGTCATATTTATAATTTAATTTTTATTTTTTGGGCGATTCTCCATAGAGATTCCAACCCCATAGCAATCGCAAAAATCTCTATTCCGACCGGGCTGTTCGTGGGTTCCGTCCCGACTATCGTCAGGGACAGCCTCCTAACGTCGGCTCCACTACCATCCCTATCGCAATCGCCGAAGCCTTCGCCGACGGTCGTAGCCTTTGGCGAAGACCTTGGCGGAGGCGATTCGCAATCGCTCCCCTGATAAGCGAATATCTCCGACCTTGCTTTCTTCACTTCTAAAATCATCATTCGTTTACCCCGTTGAATAATAATTCTACGGGGTTAATCGATATTCATTATTTCTTTTTCAACAACATCTATACATTTAATTCCTCCCTTGTCCGCCTTGCCATCTGTCTGAAACCCTATTAATCCCTGTTTCAAAACAACATTAGTTGTATATTTCGCCAAACAAGTCTCTTATGACTTCGCTTTCTACACTTTTCCAAACTTTGTATTATCTTATTTTCTGTCAAATAAATTTGACAGTCCAAGCCACCACATTTTAAGAACATCAAAAACAGAACAAAAAAACAACTCTCAATCGCCCGCTCACTTCACCGCCCATTCGCCCATTCGCCTAACCCTACAAATCCTAATTCAGACAGTTAAGCTCCCCTGATAAGCGAATGTCTCTGACTTCGCTTTCTTCACTTCTAAAATCATCAATCGTTTACCTTGTGATATAGGCTTTGCCTAAATTAAAATTTATTTCACAGGGTTAATCGATATTCGTTATTCAAAAAATCCAAACTTTAAAACCTCTTAATTCCCATATTCCACCCCCTTTTTCCCCCGCCACCAGTGAAACACTCCGTTTGTTTCACGGGGCAGGCAGCGGGGGATTAATCCCTGTTTCAAAACAACATTAGTTGTATATTTCGCCAAACAAGTCTCTTATGACTTCGCTTTCTACACTTTTCCAAACTTTGTATTATCTTATTTTCTGTCAAATAAATTTGACATTCCAACCTTTTTAATCACCGAAACAATTGACGTAGGCGATCCCCTCTACAAAACACCGAACACCAAACACCAAACAAAAAACTACTTATAACTTCCCAAAGCCTGATTTTTCAGTTTCTTCAAAAATGGTGATGCAAAAATAAAATTTTCAATGTATTTATTATCCGTATGCATAATTTCTTCCCTGCTTCCCGTCCAGGCAACTTCTCCATTATCCAGCAAAAGAATATTTTCTCCTATTTCCATTACCGAATTCATATCATGAGTATTGATTATCGTGGTCATATTGTTCTCCTTGGTAATACTCTGTATCAATTCATCAATGATCAATGCTGTTTTTGGATCCAGACCCGAATTGGGTTCATCGCAGAACAAATATTCGGGATTCATCACAATAGCTCTTGCTATCCCTACCCTTTTTTGCATACCTCCGCTGATCTCTGCAGGATATTTGTCATTTACTCCTTCAAGTTCCACTCTGTCAAGACAGTTGTTAACCTGTTCTTGTTTTTCTTCAAATGACATATCGGTGAACATATCAAGGGGAAACCTTACATTTTCTTCAATGGTCATCGAATCAAATAAAGCATTACCCTGAAATAACATTCCTACTTTCTTTCTTAATTTCCTTGTTTCTTTCAAACTCAGTTTATAAAAATCAATATCATCATACCATACTTCTCCTTCGTCAGGAGTGATAAGACCAACCAATGTTTTCAACAAAACGGTTTTTCCGGCACCACTTCTTCCTATAATCAAATTGGTCTTGCTTTTTCTGAAATCAAAAGTTATTCCTTTTAGTACTTCGGTCCCGTCAAAAGATTTATGTATGTTTATTGCTTTAATCATTTAATTGTATTTTTATTAACCCATCATCACCTGAGCTATTACATAATCTGCGACCAATATCAAAATACTGCTGTAAACGATTGCATCTGTTCCCGCTTTTCCCAATTCGATACTTCCTCTCTTAACAAAATATCCGTGATATGCAGATACCGTAACAATGATAAAACTAAAAACAAATGCTTTAATGATCATTACCCATACAGTGTATGAATCATAGAATGAGGTCAGTCCTTTTACAAAATCCGCTGGAGTAAATCCTGCTAATGCAGTTGCCGTAACAAATCCACTGAATATACTTAATCCGGCAGCTAAAATTATCAATAACGGTACGGAAAATACAGCACCCACAATTTTAGGCAAAACAAGGAATGCCGGTGTATTTAATCCCATTATCTCCATAGCGTCAATTATCTCCTTTTGACGCATTCCTCCTATTTCGGCAGCAATACTAGATCCTATTTTTCCTGCAAGAACCAAACTTGTGATCGTTGGAGCAAGATCAACAATGATCATTTCCCTCAAGGTATATCCTATGTAATATGAAGGTATCAAAGTTCCACCGAACTGATAAGACAATTGTATCGCAGTAACAGCACCGATAAAAACAGAAATAATAAAAACTATTTTTAAAGACCCGAACCCGATTTCCTCTATTTGCCTTAAAACCTCATTATAATACATTCTGGTTTTTTCGGGTTTGGAAAAAACCTTTAACAACCATAAAGAATATCTTCCCAAATGATAAAATTGCCTTAATATCATATTATTTTTAATTTAAGGCTCAAAAATACATCATTGATAAGAAAAATCACGTATTAATTTGAATATATTTACGGTAATCTTTAAAAACTACTTTTTCAATAAGTCCCTTATCTCTGTCAATAATTCATTGTCAGTAGGTCCTGCTGGTGCAGCAGTTTCTTCTTCTTTCTTTTTCCTTTCCTGTGCTTTTGTATAAGCTCTTACTATCAGGAACAATACAAATGCGATAATCAAAAAGTCGATAATATACTTAATAAACATCCCGTAAGCAATAGCTACTTCCGGTTTTGTTACAGTTCCGTCTGCACCAACAACTGCTTCTCTCATAACGTATTTAAGCTGCGTGAAATCCATATCTCCAAGAGCCAAACCGATAGGAGGCATTAAAATATCTTTTGTAAATGATGAAACAATAGCGCCAAACGCTCCTGCAATAATAACGGCAACAGCCAAATCAAGCACATTGCCTCTCATAATAAAAGCCTTAAATTCTTTCCACATAATATTAATTTTAATAATTAAAAAACTGCTTTAAGGACGCTAAAATAACTAAAAGTAACAAAAACCCTTAATGTTTTGTTAAAAAATATATATTTATGCACCTATTACCGTTATATTATCATCATATCTTTACTAAAACAGAATAATTATGTATAAATATTTTATTTTTATCATTCCATTTGTCTTAAATTCTTTATTTGGCTGTAATACGGGAAAAATTAACACAATGAATCAGCAAAATCCTTACAATTTTGAATCTGCCTGGCACAAAGTAGATTCCCTTGAACAAAAAGGTCTTTACAAATCCGCATTGAAAATAGTGGATGAAATATATGCTGTCGCAGATAAATCTTCTATCGGCGAACAAAAAATCAAAGCCATATTTTATAAAGGCAAATACTCAAATTATTTGCAAGAAGATAACTTGGAAAGCTTTGAAAAAATATTGCGAAAAGAAATCGATAAAGCCGGTTTTCCCGACAAACAAATATATCAATCTATCCTTGCCGAATTTTATGACAAATACCTCTCTGCTAATAGTTGGAAAATTAGAGCAAGAACCGAAACAGGTGATACAGCAAGTGAGGATATTCAAATCTGGACAGCAGGAAGATTTATAATGGAATCAAATAAACTTTTTGATGCTTCGATTTCAAATCCGGAACTCAAAAACATTTCTTATAAAAAATATGAGGATTTATTTACCAAAGCGAAAAATACCGAAAAAATGCGGGATAATCTCTATGAAATTTTAGCATACCGCGCTTTGGAACATTTCAAAAACGACAGAAATTATTTGCCCAAAACAACACAATCATTTTTGATAAACAATGCGAAATATTTTGCAATTCCTGTAGTTTTTACAGCATTAGAATTAAAATCGGATGATAAAAACGATCCTAAATACAAAACTTTAAAACTGTTTCAGGAACTGGAAAAATATAACCTAAACACTAAAGATTATGAAGAATTGCTGGATATAACGATGAAAAGGCTCGATTTTGTCAAATCTCAATATTTGAGACAGGATCAAGAAAAATTGTATCTGGTAACTTTGGATAAATTAATCGCTAAATATCCTGTTCAAAAAGCTACGGCTGAACTATATTACAAAAAAGCAACTCTTTACAAATCAATGGGAGAAAAAGAAAATGCTTCAAAAATTCCTGAACTGAAATGGAAAATCAAAGAAGCAAGGGATATTTGTTTAAAAGTGGATAAAGATTATAAAAACACACTCGGACAACAATATTGTCTTCAACTTCTGGAAACAATTGACAGAAAAGAATTAAGAACAAATATTGAGAAAGTCAACTTGCCGGATGAAAACATTTTATCCAAAATCGAATATAAAAACATCGATAAAGTTTATTTTAGATTGTCAAAATTGTCATTGGAGGAATATAAAAAATTCAATAAATTAAGACTTTCAAATAATGAAGAATTATCCATTATAATGAAATATCCCGTTTTAAAAAAATGGAACACTTCATTGCCCGATGACAAAGATTATAGAATACACAGTGTTGAAACAGCCGTTGAACCGTTGGAAAAAGGAATATATGTATTACTGATTTCCGGCAATGACAGGTTTGAAAATAATAATGGAATAGTTGCGGCTCAATTTTTTTATGTTTCCAATCTGTCGTATTGGACGCGTAATGACCGGGGAGACAATTATGTATTTGTTGTGGACAGAAAATCAGGAAAACCGGTAAAAGATGCGACTGTGGAATTGAGCTATTTGGAATGGGATACCGATTATCGCGAGCAAAGAAAAGTTAATTTTTTAACGGCTCAAACAAATTCACAGGGATATATTAAATTTCAAACAAATGGCAATAGAAGAAATATGGCGATCAAAGTATCAAAAGATGATGATGTTTTGGATATTGATGAAAATATTTATCCCCGTTATATTAATAAACCGCAAGTTAATTCACATATTATTTTCTTTACCGACAGGGCTATTTACCGTCCCG
>JALVEG010000315.1 GCA_027031145.1 Saprospiraceae bacterium
AGAATTATGGCGGCTTGCGGATTTCCGAAGTACCAAAAGGGCCTGTGACTTTAGGCAAAATATATGAACTGATGCCATTTCAAAATTTTGTAACTATTGTTACTGCAAATGGAAATGTAACAAAACAATTTTTTGACAGAATGGCTCAATATGGTGGTTGGCCAATAAGTAAAGGCGTAAAATATAAGATTAAAGACGGAAAACCTGTTGATATAACAGTAAACGGAAAACCTTTTGATCCCGATTCAACATATACAATTGCATTGCCGGATTATATAGCTAACGGAGGTGATAAATGTTTTTTCTTTAATGATCAAAAAAAATATATTACAGACAAATTGATTAGAGATGTATTGATAGAGGCTGTAAAGGAAGCAAATGCAAAAGGTAAACCTGTGTCATCAAAGATAGAGGGAAGAGTGGTGAAAAGATAAAATAAAATCTGTATTCGTGGAGACATGATATAGAAAATGATATAGAAATTCATATTTTAAATTAAATTTGTTGTCCAAAAGGAAACTTTGTTGTACATTTGACCGTTATGAAAATACATCTTGTCAAGAAAAGGTCAGTTATTGAATATATTAATTCAAATCCTAACTCTGAAAAACCATTCAAAAATTGGTTAAGATCATTGAAAGAAGCGAGATGGAATAAACCAAGTGATATTCTGTTAACGTTTAGAACAGCAGATATTCTTGTAAAAGGAACTAACAGAGTTGTTTTTGATTTGGGTGGTAATAATTATAGGTGTATTTGCACATATCAATTTGGGGAACAATTTGTTCATTTATTCATCAATTGGATTGGCACTCATTCAGAATACGATAATATCTGTAAAGCAAATTTACAATACAAAGTATTAAACTATTAAATATGGAAAATAAATATACAATCATTAGAACAGTAGCTCAATACAAAGAGTACTGTAATGAATTAGAAAAATTGGTTTTTGATAAAAGTGAAAACCATATTGATGATATTGAATTATTGACTCTATTAATAGAAAAATGGGATAAAGATAATTTACCGGAAATAAATCCTGACCCAATAGAATTAATTAAAGCTCTAATGCAACAAAATCGACTAAAGCCCAAAGATCTTAGCGAAATTTTAGGTGTAAATAAAAGTACAGTATCAAGAATACTAAACTATCAAAAAGGGCTTTCAAAAAAATCAATTAGAATATTGGCAAATTATTTTTCAATATCACAAGAATCCTTAAATAAACCATATAAATTGAGACATAAAATTAATCGTAAATTTAAAGATGCATCTCTAATGAATACTAAAAAGGAATTGCAAACAACATAGATAGGAAATGCCATATTCCATTTGGTATAAACATTTGCTTGCCTTCATCAAGTTTCTGTTTACATTAAAGATATGTTCCTATTTTGGCATTATTTTTCTTTCTTGTAGTAGTAATCATAAAACAGACAAAAGAATAAAAAATCATATAAAGATAAAATTAATGAAACGTAGAAATTTTTTAAAGACAACAGGATTAGCAACAATAGCATTAGGTACGAATGCTTTTGGCATTGGTAATATACTTGATACTAATTTAAAAAAACTGACTATTTTGCATACCAATGACTGGCATAGCAGAATCGAACCCTTTCCTGTTGATAAATCACGTAATAGCAATAAGGGAGGAGCTGCACGTAGAGCCGGATTGATAGATAAAATCAGAAAAGAAGAATCCAATGTATTGCTTTTTGATGCAGGTGATATTTTTCAGGGAACTCCTTATTTCAATTATTTCGGAGGTGAACTTGAATTCAAGTTGATGTCTGATATGGGATATGATGCCGCCACAATGGGCAATCATGACTTCGACGGAGGCATGGATGGCTTTAAAAAGGCTCAAAAATATGCAAATTTTGATTTTATCACTACAAATTATGATTTTACCAATACGATCCTGGAAGGACGAACAAAAAAATATAAGATCATAAACGCCGGTGGAATAAAAGTAGGTCTTTTGAGTGCCAACATAGAACTTTCAGGTCTTGTAGGTGCTAAACTTTATAAGGAAACAAAATATCTGGATCCTATTGAACTGGCAAATAATATGGCAGATAAATTGAAAAATGAATATAATTGCGATTATATTATTTGTTTATCTCATTTGGGTTATAAATACAAAAATGATAAGGTTTCAGATGTGACTCTTGCTTCACAATCAAAAAATATCGACCTTATCATTGGTGGTCATACCCATACGTTTATGAAAAAACCGGATGAAGTATTAAATATAAACGGGAAAAAAGTTATAGTTACCCAGGCAGGTTGGGCAGGTATCCTATTAGGCAGGCTTGATGTTTATTTTGATAAAAAGAAAAGATTTCTGTGGTCGGAAGGGGAGTATGTGTAGTTTAGATGTTTGGAAATTAGGAAGTTTTGCTGGTAGTTGGCAAAGAGGTCGGGAGACCTTTTGCGAGGAGAGTGGTTCAAGGGAAGCGTCTGTTTGGAGATTTTTTTCATTTCAAAAGCACCCTACCTGAGTAGTTACAAATTGTTTTTTTGAAACGGGAATTAATCCCCCGCTGGCGGGGGAATAAAAGGGGGTGGAAATTTTGAGTTAATAGGTTTTGAAGTTTTAAATTTTGAATATTGAATAGCCTCGTTAGAGAGGCGAAATTATGGTAGATGTGGATAATCGAGATCCCGGACCTGTTCTGGCGGTATTTTTGTAGCGAAGCAAACAAAAATTGTGACAAAATAAAAGATAATATAGTTGTGTAATTACCTACAATTGAAGAAAAATGCTGAAAACAATCGGAGAATATCTTAATGGTTTTTTGGATTTGTTCTATCCTGACCTTTGCATTGCCTGTCATGAAAATGAAAAAGAAGTT
>JALVEG010000316.1 GCA_027031145.1 Saprospiraceae bacterium
TCTACATTTTTAAGCCGTTTAAACCCTGATTTTCGTTTTAATTTCTGCTTTAAGATTTATAGTTGAACCAAAAAAGCGGGTTGGCAATTTTTACTTTTTTTGCTGAACCACCAAGAGCACATCACATTTCGAAAATCCTCAAGCCCACCTTGATTTTGGCGAAATTTAGACTTCGAATGCTTGTTCTACTTTTCCGGGTAATTTTGAAACGTTATGGAGCGAGTTTTTTAGCCTTTCCAATCCTTAAGCTTCACGCCTTTTACCGAAATTTAGCCGAATTCTACGTTTAAAATTCACAAACCTTATTGCCTTTTAAAGTACTGTCAGCGAAATGATGTTTTTTCTGGAGATTAAGCTCACGAACGTTCGTTAAGCTGTTTAAATATCCAATAAAAGTATATCCCAAGCTGACACATAACGGTCAAGTGTATGGGGCGTCCCCGAAATTTTAGCGTTGCCTTGCGCATTGCAATTTTGGGGATGCCCTATACACAATGTTATGTGTCGGCGACCTTTAGACTTCCGTATTTTATTCTCCATTTACTTTAGATAAACTCGAATTAGACTACTCCTCACGCTTTTTACCCCAAGAAAAACATCATTTTAACATTTACTCTTTAAAAAATCCGAATCCGAGCGGTTTAAACACATTTTACCCAGCCAAATCAGATTCATTCCTATTGCAAAAAAGTAAAATTGCGTTGTGCCAAAACCCCTTTTCATTTTTTGTCTTGATACAAAAAACGAAACAAAAAAAATCAAGGCTGTATTCTTTTTTTAACGCTCCAAAATCATTCAAAATTCTAAACGTCTTAAAACTCGCCCGACTTCGTCAGGGCTCAGACAATAATCCGTTTTTTACGAATTTTGACCGATTTTTCCACTAAAAAGAATAATGCCCTTTTACCAACCCCCAAATTTAAGAATTTTTACCTAAATCTATCCGACCCCAAGCGATTAATCTACATTTTTAAGCTATTTAAACCCTATTTTTCGTTTTAATTTATGCCTTAAGATTTATAGTTGGACCCAAAAAGCGGGTTGACAATTTTTACTTTTTTTGCTGAACCAACAAGAGCACATCTCATTTTGAAAATCCTCAAACCCACCTTGATTTTGGCGAAATTTAGACTTCGAATGCTTGTTCTACTTTTCCGGGTAATTTTGAAACGTTATGGAGCGAATTTTTAACTTTTCCAATCCTTAAGCTTCACGCATTTTACCGAGATTTAGTCGAATTCTACGTTTAAAATTCACAAGCCTTATTGCCTTTTAAAGTACTGTCAGCGAAATGATGTTTTTTCTGGAGATTAAGCTCACGAACGTTCATTAAGCTGTTTAAATATCCAGTAAAAGTATATCCCAAGCTGACACATAACGGTCTCGCCGTATGCGGCGTATCCTGACGATAGTCGGATATGCTCGTTATACGGCTTGTTAGTGTACCGTAATTTTATCTAAGTTTTTAAAATATTCTATCCAAGTTTCATTTAAATTTAAACTTTTATCTTCGAGTGCTTTTTTACCTAAGTCTAGAATTTCCTTATTCCTCTTATTGAATGCTAACCAATTTATATATCCACTATAAGAATGTACATTCAGTGATGTAGTGTTTTGAAGTGTTCTGGATTTCTTGTAGATTTCATCAAGTGTAGTATTCTGAAGTATTTCAATTTCTTCTTTTATTATCGATTTCCATTTTTCTATTTCATAATTTAGAGTTGAGTTAAATTTCTCAATATTTCTAAATACAACTTCTTCAGTATATCTAAGTCCAAATTCTATATGATTCAACCCCCAAGAGTGACTTACTAATGGATGCAAACCAAATTGAATTTTAATAAAAGTATTTGGATTGTGGTCTATTACAATCCTATACATTGAATAGTAGTAATTTGACTCTATCGTGTAGAACTTTTGACTTGTAAATGATTTGTTGTGTGGGTTGGAGTATAATTTATTTACGAGTTTTGCTAAGTCTGTATTGATATTATTTGATGTAGATTTTCGCCAACCTTTAAAAGAGTACTTTTCAATCGGTAACATTTTCTTTGATATTAAAAATTCTTCGATCTCTTTTAACTTTCTAAATTTAGGATTGAACGAAAATCTGAATATTAAATTCCCAACTGATGATTTTGTTTCACCTTTGATTAAACTGCTTTTTTCAATTAAGTCCTTAAGTGTATTTTTTGATCTCATAATTTTAGCAAGGATGTCAACTGCATCTTGCCCAAATGAATCGTTCATCGGATTTAATATATAATTAACCAAAATGCTTTCTGCTTCTATTGAATTTGAATTGTTAAAGGCTAATATTGATTGCAAACCAATTTGATAATCACGCTTTTTGAGATATCTAGATATGATTTCAAAATCAAATGCTTCATCTTTCTTAAATTTACTGAGGATAAACAGAGAAGCAACAACTTCATCAGTCTTACCATTCAATAAAATCTTTTTTAGGTAAGATTCAATCTCCTTTGTTAAAATAAAAGGAACTTCAAAAAGATTTACTTTCTCTGTGTACAATGAATTTAAATCTTTACCTGATTTAATGCCTTTTATAATATGTTCAATTACTCTAATGTTCATTTTTTCCTTATGGTCACTAACGGTCAAGTGTATGGGGCGTCCCCGAAATTTTAGCGTTGCCTTGCGCATTGCAATTTTGGGGATGCCCTATACACAATGTTATGTGTCGGCGACCTTTAGACTTCCGTATTTTATTCTCCTTTTACTTAAGATAAACTCGAATTTGACTAATCCTCACGCTTTTTACCCCAAGAAAAACATCATTTTAACATTTACTCTTTAAAAAATCCGAATCCGAGCGGTTTAAACACATTTTACCCAGCC
>JALVEG010000317.1 GCA_027031145.1 Saprospiraceae bacterium
GTAACTGCCGTCAGACCGGGAAATGTTTTCGGTATAAATGACAGAACCTTTATATCCAAATATATCGATGCTCTGCTTCAGGGGAAATTCATGGAAGTTAACAAAGGAAAAAGTAAAACCTGCCCTGTTTATATAGAAAACCTTATTGACATTATAACTTTAACCGGAAATGAAGAAAAAGCAAACGGACAGGCATTTATTGCAACTGACGGATTGGATATCGACTGGCATACATTCAATACTAAATTAGCGGACGCGCTAAAAATAAAATTGCCAAAAGCATCAATTCCATATTCAATAGCTATGCCTGTAGCAAAATTATATTATGGCATCCATAAAACATTGGGTATCAAATCAGAGCCGTTTCTTACTCCTTATCGTATCAATAACGGGGGAAAAGATTATCATTTTAGTATACAAAAACTTAACAAATACTTTGACTACAAACCAAAGATTGATATTGATGAAGCTATGTACAGAACGGTGAAATGGTATAATGAGAAGAGAAGAAGGTGATTTTTCAATTACCTTTTTCTTCTCCTTGTCCTTTTAGTCTTTTTTGTCCGGGTGACAGTGGTTTTATTTTTACCTCTTCTGACTTTTGTAGTAGTTGTTGTCTTTTTCCTGGTTGTTTTGTTTTTACCTTGTACTTTGGTAGTTGTGGTGGTTCTTTTACCAGCAACTATTTTACCGTTATTTTTTTTCTTAACACCAACTGTAGTGGTTTTTGTTTTGGTTTTAACAACCTTACCATTTCTTTTATTCTTAACCCTGATCGATGTTGATCTGCTATGAACCACAACAGAAGTTCTTCTATGAGGAGTATAAACCCTGTGCGCACGAGAAACCCTGTGTACACGAACAGGCCTGTAATAAACATGATAATGCACTCTTCTGCTATGATAATATCCCCAAGGATAAGGTCTCCAGGGTCTCCAGTAATGAGGGTAATAACCCCATCTCCATGGTGAAACCCATATATGATATCTCGGTCCATAAACATATCTCACAGATGGCCATACCCAAACATTTACGACAACAGTTGAAGATGCTGGAGTTGGATTTTCAACTACTATCACATTTGTAGTATTGGTTTCATCAGTAGCAGGTTCAACATAAGTATCTTCACCGTAAAGATCTTCATTTCCTACTATTTGAAGCACAACTTTGTTCTCTCCGGTTTTCTCCATTTCAATTACAGCGATATCCTGTGATTCTTTTTCATTAATATCTGTTTGTAAAACTATGGCATGTGCATCACCATCTACATTGTCGATAACTTTAATATAGTCTATTTCTCCATCTTGATTAAGATCCAAATTATTGACATAATTTTTTCCTTCATTGAGTTTTTTCTCAAAATCTTCGGGGGATTCTGATTTTTTAAATATTTCCAATGCTCCTTCCAGACTAAAATTGTCTCCAAGCATTCCTGTGCTGTCAACAGATGTCTGGGCTGAAACATTTAACTGTAAAAAAGCGAAAATAAAAACTAAAGCAAAAATTGATTTCTTCATTTTAATATATTTAATTATAAAACTGTCTGAATAATGTATCTATTTCATAAGACTAATAATATTTTCAAAAGTTTAAAATAAATTCGTTATTTATTGTCGTATTAAAGACAAGGGGTAATTACTATTTTCCTAATTTCAATATTCTCAATGATCCTCTAACTACAATGATAAATACAATTGAGCCTATAATTAAATCGGGGTATTTAGATTTAGTCAAAAACACCAAAACACCTGCAACAATAACTCCTATATTTATTATTAAATCATTGGAGGTGAATATCAAGGAAGCTTTCATATGGGCTTCACTGCTTTTGGATTTTTGCAATAAAAATAAACAAACGGAATTAGCTATTAATGCCAATATCGATACTACTATCATTGATCTAAAATCCGGAACATGTTCAAAACTGATAAATCTTCGTATTACTTCGGTCAATCCGAGCAATGCCAGTATCAATTGGAAATATCCACTGAGTACAGCAACTTTTTTCTTACGTATAAAAGTTGAACCTACAGCCCACAAACTTAATCCGTAAACAATAGAATCAGCAAGCATATCCAGTGAATCAGCTACCAGTCCCATTGATCTTGATATGATACCCGTAGTGATCTCAATAATAAAAAAAGCAAAATTGATGATCAATACGGTCCAGAGCAGTTTTGATTGTTTAGAACTTGTATCTGCAAATTCATTATCTTTTACACTAATTGTTTCCAGTTTTGAAGATCCAAGGTCCAGATCATCTAAGAATTTTTCGATTTCCGGATCGTCATCAGTATGAATAACAGTTAGTTTCCGTTTTTCAATATCAAAAATCAAATTTCTAATAGAAGAAATTCCCTCAAGCTTCATCCTTATCATGGCTTCTTCCGAAGGACAATCCATCTTTGATACTTTGTAGGTACTTTTAAGCATATCAATTATTTATGAGTTATCATTACTATTTAACAAATATAATTGGCCTTCAGTTGGAAGAATGGGGCGCATTTCATTTTTTCGTTTTTTCCTTACCTCGCCTCTAACTCCTGAAGGAGAACCCAACCCGCAATGCGAAAAAATGAAATACACCTGAAGAATGCAAGTTAGTATTATTTTCAGTCAAAATGATTCTGCCTGAATAGATACAAGATTATTAATAGCTTTTTCCAATTTCTGTTTTATTTCAGAAGCAATGTTATCCATTTCAGGATTTTTTACATTTTGCATTGCTACCACAGGATTTACCATAGAGACTTTTACTTCATTTTCACCAACTTCCTGAATTACGATATTGCAAGGTAACATAATTCCTATATTCTCTTCTGCTTGAAGGGATCTGTAAGCAAATGGTGGATTACA
>JALVEG010000318.1 GCA_027031145.1 Saprospiraceae bacterium
TGATTTTCTCTTATCTTCTATCAATTTGATCAGCTCATCTTGAGATGATATGCCTACATTGAAGTCTCCATCAGTACCGAGAATAACTCTGTTATTTCCATTCTCGATAAAGTTTTCTTCAACTATTTCATAAGCAGTCTTTATTCCTGCAGCGCCTGCGGTACTTCCACCCGCACCTAGTTTATTGATTTGTTTTTTTATATAATTCTTCTTAGAGCCCGGTGTAGAAGGCAATAAAACTCCGGCTTCACCTGCATAAGTAACTATTGCCAATCTGTCTTTATCCCTCATTTGATCTACAAATTTGATAAATCCTTTTTTGATAAAATCTAACTTATTTGTGCTTTTCATAGAACCTGAGACATCGATTAACAAAACGAAGTTTGCGAGAGGATAATCCTCTTTTGCTATCTCCTTACCTTTTATTCCTATTCTAATTAATTTGTGTTCTTCATTCCACGGGCATATGCTTACCTCACCGTTAAGCGATATGCTATTTACACCATCATCCTTATAATCCATTGGGAAATAGTTTAGAAATTCTTCAACTCTTACAGCATTTTTATCAGGTATTCTACCACTATTTATAATACCTCTGACATGTGCATAAGATCCTCCATCTGCATCTACTGAAAATGTTGATACAGGTTCATCCTTTGCTGTAACAAAAGGATTTTCAACAAATTCATTAAACTTTCCTTGAGTATTTTCAGGATTGTATATTCCATCAATATAATTTCCGGAGAATTCACTGTTAAGATTATGATTATCAGAACATGAATTGAGTCCTATAAACAAAACTGAAACCAAAAATAAATAAATATAATTTTTCATGTGTTAAAAATTTAATTATAAGAATATGCAAAAAAAATCTGTATTCATGTAGCCATTCATAACTAATAGACTCGCTTTTTCAATAAAACGTTGGCATTTGGCTTAAATTATGCTTAAAAAATTATATCAATCCAAATTTATTAAAGCCTCTAATAAGCAATGTCTCTGGCTTGGCTTCTTGTAAAAATGCACTATTCCTGTGCTGATACACAGGTTTTTTACTAGTGCACTGCGCATAAAATAACTATACATATAATCTCGCTATTTTTATCTGACTCTTCGTTGCTAAAACAGTCATTATGCTACTGCATAACTCCTGTTCGAGTGCCTCGATTCAGATAAAAATAGCTTCGGTTGCTATGTACACTTATTTCCTGCGCAGCGCACTAGAAGCTGTCTAAAAAGATTGGTTTTTGAAAAACATTTGAGTGGCTTTTTAGACGGATTCTTTTGATAAATCAAAACCGTTCAGTCATATTAACTTTTCAATAAGATAGTTTATATTTTAATAGCTTTGCTTTTTGATTATGTGTATTGCCATTAATCGGTATTTTTATTTTGATAGAACCTATAATTCCTCCAATTATAGCACCGGGAATTGTAAGTAAAGTACCTGCCACTAATCCTTTTTCTCCGGCAGTAAAATTAATGATATATCCTTTATCATCACCACTGGCAAGACCTATTAATCCCCCAACAGCAAAACCGGTAAAAGCTCCAAAAAGAACCCCTTTTACTATTTCTCCTCTTTTTCTGAATTTAATTATTTTGATATTATTGAAATATATTCTTTGTTTTTCAATATTTTTGAGATTAGATATTACGATAGAACTATCTCCAACTTCACTCATATATCCCTTTATTGTACCAGAATTATCTATCGGAGTAACCCATGTTTTATATTTCCTGCTTTTCAATTGATTGGGTGTTTGTCCAATTATTGACTGGAAAGGAAAGAAATAAATAATAATAATTGCCGGCAAAACGTAAAATTGTTTTTTTATTGTTTTCATGTATTAAATTTATTAATTATTAATTATTAATCTGCTTTAGTAATTTCTTGTAAAATTACCAAAAGTATTTTGAATTTTCTCTGATTTATGATCTTAATTATATTTCGGAATATATGGACTATTTGATTCCTGCCTTTCAAACTCCGTTTAGCCTTTCCAATCCGTGAGTTATACACCTTTAGCATGGTGCTCTGTGCAAAAAAAATAACTGCGTCTAATATATTCATTTATTTCTTGAGCAGAGTACCTGATTCCTATTCTTTTATTGCAATCTGTCTTTTAAATAATTTTACCGGTGAAACAGAAATAAGTATCAATCCTCCCTTTGTTTAAGTAAGGCTTTATTATTTGGTTGAAAAGATATTAAACTTGTGAAATAATCAAAAAAAATCCTGCGATTGTAAAAGAAGTATTTGTTGATGTTTTGTTGTTATTTTTTCAATCTTGTGTCAAAATGAAAATTCTTAACTTCTAATATTTTAACATTCTTGTAATCTTTATGATTACAATTTAGAATATAATTTTTTGCGGTATGTATTATACAACTTGGAACACTTAATGCAACTGAATTGCCTCTTATTATCCAGTTTTCAGAAATTTCAGAAAGAATTGTTGGTGCCGGATAATCATACCAATTTGAAGGTAAATCTTTAATTTTTATTTCTGTTACTGAATCTGTTGGGATTTCAATTGTTAATATTGACAGTTTTGGTATTAGCATTGGAGGAGTATGGACTATTGTCTCTAATAATGCTATCTCTTTTGTTTCTCCGGTATACAAAACGGGAGTTCCTTTTTTATTCCATCTTCCACCATATTTAGCAGCACCAATTCCGGATATATCATTTGCATACTTTCTACTTGTTATTCTATAAACTATCATAATTAGCTATAAACTCCGTGTTCAATTCTGCCAATAATATCCCTTACTTTAGAAATTCCACCGGGTATTTCTAAAAGTTCTATCGGCTCCATTCCTCCCAATGCGGTATTAGGTAATTTTAACC
>JALVEG010000319.1 GCA_027031145.1 Saprospiraceae bacterium
GTGAGTTTGTATAAGTTTATAATAGCGTTTTAATAATCGGAAAAGTTTTATAATGAAAAATCATAAAAAATCCTAAACCAAAAACACCATACACAAAGACTAATAGCTTCCCAAAAAGACCAAGCACCTCCCCTCTCCCCTTCTCCTTTTGAAAAGATATTCAAAAAAAGGGGAAACTCAATAAAAGGAGAAGGGGCCGGTTTACCCCGTGAAATTAACGAAGTATTTCACTCGGGGGGGTTGAGGTTTAGAAGAGGAAAAGGAGAGGGAGTGGCGTCTTGTCGATGGTGATTTTAGTGGGGTTCGGTCGGACTGGATGTAAGGACAAGTGTTTTTAAAAAGCTTTCTCCAAGCAAAATAAGACTGCCACGCTTCCGTCAGCGAAGGGACAAGTCGCTTGCAGAATCCTGTTTCAAAACAAACAACATCGTTTGAAAAATCATGAGATTTGATCGTGATTCCAATACCGAGAGAGCGTATCAATCTCTTATTTGTAAAGGAACTACATCATTTATACAATCTCTCAATACCTATACTCCTCCTCTTCATCCCTGATGATAAGTTCATTTTTATCTGTTTCCTCTACCCTGCCGATGATCTTGGCATCGATATTGAATTGTGATGCTATATCGATTATATCCCGAGCATATTGTTGAGGCAGATATATTTCCATACGGTGCCCCATGTTGAAAACTTCATACATTTCTTTGCGTGAAGTATTGCTTTCATTCTGGATCAGGGAAAATAATTCAGGAGTTTTAAAAAGATTGTCTTTGATCACTCTTCTGTTTTGAACAAACTTCATCACCTTGGTTTGCCCTCCTCCTGTACAATGGATAATACCGTTTATGTTTTTGCGATGGATTTTCAGTATTTCACTGAGTACCGGAAGATAAGTTCTTGTCGGTGATAATACAAATTTGCCAAGATCAATAGATTGACCTTCAATCTCGATTTTATCCGTTAAAAGTTTATTCCCTGAATAAATATAATTCTTATCTGTTTCAGGAGCATAGCTTTCAGGATATTTCTCCCTGTATATCTTATTGAAAATATCATGTCTGGCAGAAGTCAGTCCGTTGCTTCCCATGCCACTATTGTATCTGTCTTCATAAGTAGCCTGGCCATAAGATGCCAATCCCACTATCACATCCTTATCCTGAATATTATTGATGATGAGTTCATCTTTTTTTATTCTGGCAAAAGCTGTGATCCCAACATCAACCGTTCTCACAATATCTCCCACATCTGCCGTTTCACCTCCGGCCAGATGGAGTGAAACACCATAATCATTCATTTTTTCTATAAATACCTGACTGGCATTTATAAGTTTGGATATTATTTCACCGGAAATCAGGTGTTTGTTTCTTCCGATAGTTGAAGAAATAATAATATTGTCAATTGCTCCCACACATGCCATATCATCTATATTCATGACAATCGCATCCTGCACTATATCCTGCCACACAGTCATATCTCCGGTTTCACGCCAATAGATATAAGCTAAGGATGTTTTGGTACCGGCTGTATCAGCATGCATTATATTTGCAAATGCTTCATCTCCTCCTGAAATATCAGGTAACACCTTGCAAAAAGCATTTGGAAACAATCCTTTGGACAGGTTTTTTATCGCTCCGTGTATTTCCGATTTTGATGCTGAAACTCCTCTTTTATTATATCTGTTATTATCCATTTTTTATTAAAATTTGTCACTTTCAAATAATTTTCAAAAATAAGTTAATTTCTTTATAATCTAAGATTTCATCCATCAATTTAAACAAAAATAAAAAAAATATTTAAAATATAAACTTAAAGCTTTTTCGATATATTATTTTGCTGCCTATCATTTATTTATTCACCAACATTATATTATACCGTAAATATATTATTTTCGATATTATATTTCCTATTTTTAATGAATTTTTTACTTCAAGACATTGATCACCTTATATTAAAAAAATTTAATTATAAAAAAATATTTGCATGACAAAAAAAAAGGCTGTATATTTATAAAATAAAACTGTATCTACTCAGGTGGGGTGCTTTTGAAATGAAAAAATTTAATTTTTTTGTCAGATGAAGCTCATTTTTTGAAGGCATAGTGGAGCTACGTCAAAAAAAATAGCTGAAATATGGCAAAAAAAGTGTTTTTTTCAGTCAAAATGACTCTACCTGAGTAGATACATAAAACTTATGATATGAATTATAAGAGTATTATTATATTGCTATTTGTTTTGATTTCTTTTTCATGCAAATCTCCTATGGAATTGTTTCAGAATTATCAGGGTGCAAAAATTTCAATCGGTAGTGGCGGAGGATTTTCCGGTGAATACAATGAGTACATCTTATTTGACAACGGTAATTTGTATCACAAGAATACATTAAGAAATGAAATTGTTTTCTTAGGTTCGGTTTCTGAAAATGAAGCGAAACAAATATTTAAAAATTATTTCAACCTCAATTTTGATGACATTAATTTAAATTCTCCCGGGAATTTTAGTTATTATATCAAATTTGAAGAAAATGATAAAAACCATAAATTGATATGGGCAAATTCATCTGAAATCGATCCAAAAATAAAAGTGTTTTATGATATTTTCAGATCAAAAGTAAATGCATTGGCAGGAAAGTGATAATGAATTGGGCTAATCCCTGAAATTCTTTTAAATTTTAAAAAATTTTAAACAGATGAAATTAAAATATATCTTATTAACATTAGTAGTAATACTTCCATTTGTTTTATTTGCACAAAAAGGAATTGATCAGAAAAATAACATCGGAGCATTAAAAGACAATGGAGGAAATAATAATGACGTTATAAATATAGATAATCCTGATTTGCTTGGTATCGAC
>JALVEG010000320.1 GCA_027031145.1 Saprospiraceae bacterium
TTTTGATTCGGGAGATAATAAAGCGATTCTGATCAATAATTATGATTTTTATAAAGATATGAATATCCTGGATTTTCTCAGGGATGTGGGTAAAAATCTGACAATAAATTATATGCTGTCCAAGGATTCGGTAAAAAACAGACTGGAAACAGGATTGTCATTTACAGAATTTAGTTACCAATTGCTTCAGGCATATGATTTTCTGTATCTATACAAAAATTATGATTGTGTTTTGCAAATGGGCGGCTCGGATCAATGGGGAAATATCACTACCGGAACCGAATTTATCAGAAGAAATATCACTGATGGTAAAGCATATGCAGTGACTACTCCCTTGTTGACTAAATCGGATGGTAAAAAATTTGGTAAATCGGAGGAAGGCAATATATGGCTTGATCCCAAATTGACTACGCCATACAAATTTTATCAGTTTTTTATTAATGTTGATGATGCAATGGTTCCTGTATTGATGAGATATTTTTCATTGAGATCAAAAGAAGAAATTGAGGCTATAGAATCCGAATATGCAGATAATCCCCGGGAATATAAGAAGATATTGGCAGAAGAATTGACAAGAAGAATTCATTCAGATGATTCCTTTGATTCTGTTATGAATGTTTCTGAAATTCTGTTCAATAAGAAAGCTACTGCTGAAAAACTGCAAAGTCTGACTATTGAAGAACTGGAAACGATAAGTGAGGAGATACCTTCATTCAAAGTACCTTTGCAGGTTGTAGATCAGGGAGTCAATATTATTGATCTGATCGCCGATCATACAAAAATAGTAAATTCAAAAAGTGATGCCAGAAGGGCGATCAAAGGAAATGCATTATCTGTTAACAAAGTAAAGATCACAGATTTTGAATTTAGTTTAAACAGGCAAAATTTAATACACGACCGTTTTTTAATGGTAGAGAATGGTAAGAAAAATAAATTTATTATTGAATTTATTTAAAACTTTCATAATGGAAAGTTGTTCTTTAAATAAATATACAAATTATGGAAAATATTATATTGACGGGTACAGGAAGTTATGTTCCAAACAGGGTAATAAAAAATGAAGATTTTCTCGATCAGGAATTCTATGATGAAAATGGTAATAAATTTGAAGTAGATAACCATATAGTTATTGAAAAATTAAAAGATATAACAGGTGTTTACGAAAGAAGATATCTGGATGATGAGTTGAATAACTCCGATATGGGAGCAATTGCAGCTCAAAGAGCTATTGATGATGCAGGAATAGATCCCGAAACTCTTGATTATATTATAGTGGCACAAAATGCGGGTGAAGTTCTAAAGGGATCTCATCAATCTGATATGATTCCTAGTATTGCTTCAAGAGTAAAGCAAAAACTTAAAATAAAAAATCCCAATACTATTCCTTATGATATTATGTTTGGCTGTCCCGGTTGGCTACAGGGAGTAATTAATATGACTGCATTTATGAAGACAGGAATGGCTAAGAGAGTTTTGGTTATTGGTTCGGAGACATTGTCCAGAGTAGTAGATCCATATGACAGGGATTCGATGATATTTTCGGATGGAGCGGGAGCTACTATCTTCGAATTGGTACATGAAGAGTTCAAAAGAGGTATTTTATCTCATTCTGTAGCTTCACATACACTGGTGGAAGCTGATTATCTATTTATGGATAAAACATATAATCCCAATATTGAGGATAATAACAGATATATTAAAATGCTTGGTAGAAAGATATATGAATATTCATTGATGAATGTGCCAAAAGCGATGAAAGATGCTCTTGATAAAAGCGGTATTGATATTTCTGATGTAAAAAAAGTATTTATACATCAGGCAAATGAAAAAATGGATGAAGCGATAATTAAAAGATTCTTTAAGCTTTATGGAATTAAAGATGTAGCACATAATGTCATGCCAATGAGTATAAATGAACTGGGTAACAGTTCTGTTGCCACCATACCTACTTTGATAGATTTGGTACTTAAAGAAAAATATAAAGATAATAGTATTGAACCGGGGGATGTGACTTTATGGGCTTCGGTAGGAGCGGGGATGAATATAAATGCACTTGTATACAGATTTTAAAAAAAAGTAGGTAGAATCATTTAAAAAGCACTCTGCCTGAGTATTTATAAAAAAAATATAAAATATTATTTGATAAATATTTTTAAATAAAATAATAAAATAGTACCTTTGCGGTCTATTTTTAAATAACGAAGAAATATCATAGTATGGATCCTATAAAATATGTTCAAGATCAATTGATTAAAAAGAATGATTTGCCAGATTTCAGACCTGGTGATAATGTTTCTGTAAGCTACAAAATTATTGAGGGAGATAAAGAGAGAACACAGATATTCAGAGGAGATGTAATTAAGATTCAGGGAGAAGGAGCTACAAAAACATTTACAGTAAGAAGAATAGCCAGTGGTGTTGGTGTTGAAAGAACATTTCCTTTCAATTCACCTAATATCGGTGAGGTTTTGGTTAATAAAAGAGGAAAAGTAAGAAGAGCAAAACTCTATTATCTGAGAGGACTTACCGGAAAGAAAGCAAGAATCAAAGAGAAAAAGATTTTCAAATAATAAAAAAGGGAAACAAATTTTTGTTTCCCTTTTTTATTTGATGATAAAATTTATAATTTAAACCACAATGAAAAAATAATTCTCGATGGAGAATCATCAACTTCATAAGTTTGACCGTCTATCTTAAATGATTTGATACTTTTAGAGAAATTTCCTTCATACCTGACATCAAATGTTAATCCGCTAAAAGTAATTCCCGCACCTAACTGATATCCATAAGTCAGGTTTTTAAATTCTTCCTTTATTTTATCTGTATCTTTGAAATCGGATATATTGTTTA
>JALVEG010000321.1 GCA_027031145.1 Saprospiraceae bacterium
GCCTCCATTTTGGGGAAGAAGGGAGCTATCCATCGATCCAGATATCGCCTACGAGTGGATCAACAAGCGGCTGCTTTTCAAACAGCGGTGGGGGTACAAGTCCAAAGGGATGAGCAAGGAGGAGTACCAAAGGCAACTGGAAGAAAAAGTGATCCCGGCTTTCGAGCGCTTGCGAAGAGAGCTGAAAGATTTCTTCGAGCCCACACTGCTCTATGGCTACTGGCCGGTGCGCAGAGTGGACAACGAGCTCTATGTCTTCGGTACCGAATTTGGCTGGCAAAAGGACGAGGACGCCAACCGCGAGCCCATCGAAAACATCATAGGCGACGCCATCGAGATCTTCACATTCCCAAGACAGCGCAAGAAGCCACACCGATGTATCGCTGACTACTTTCATGACGATCGCATGGATGTGTGTGCCTTTACCTGTGTGAGTGCAGGAAGTAAGTTTAGCGAATATGAGGGTGAGCTCTTCAAAGCTGGCAAATACCACGAATACCATCTGGTGCATGGGCTCAGCGTAGAGCTGGCCGAGGCGCTGGCCGAAATCGTGCACAAGCAGATACGCATCGAGCTTGGGATCTTAAGAGGTGAAAAGCCGGATCTAAGAGATGTGAAGATGACAGGCTACCAAGGCGCCAGATACTCCCCCGGCTACCCAGCATGTCCCGATCTGGAGCTCAACCGCCATATCTTCAATCTTTTGCGTCCTGAAGAGTATGATATCGAGCTTAGCGAAACGTTCCAGATCCATCCAGAGCAATCCACCTGCGCCATCGTGGTGCATCATCCCGAGGCGAAGTATTTTAATGTGTAAGGAATATAGTCTCTTGAATTATATAAAATTCTGTGACATAATAAAACAATGAAATATAAAATTAAGAAGAGAGATGAGTATATTTGAACCTGGTAATATTCCAAGAATTTTTGGGTATGAAGATGCTGCAGATGAAGATATTATAAGATTAAAACAATATTTTCTTAAACGGAGTGACTATTATACTATTAAGTCTGATTTGCCATTATCTATTGTAGTTGGTTTTAAAGGTGTTGGAAAGTCTGCCTTGTTAAAAATAGCGTATGAGGAGGATATTGAAGATAATAAGCCTACTTTATGGATAAGACCTGATGATATAATAGAAATGGTCGAAGATTTATCAAAAGAGAAAGATTTTTCTAGAATGGTATTGTTATGGAAGCGTGGAATTGCTAAACTTATTGCATCCAGGATTGCAAGTAATTGGATGTTTGTATATGGTGATGAGGCAAAATCAGCATTAATGTGGGCACAAGAAAGTGGGTATAGGAGTCGAGATTTTATACAGAAAATAGTTTCATTACTTAATCCAAAGTTCAAAAGTACAATTGATTTGGCAAGTGAAAAGATACCTCATGAACAGGGTGAGCATCATATTCTACAACGTTTGATTGATGATAAAAAAATTATTTTATATTTTGATGATTTAGATGCTGGTTGGGAAGCAACTGAGATTGAAAGGAAAAAATTATCTGCTTTGATTTTAGCTCTCAGAAATATGACAACAGATATACCTGGTTTTAAAGCGCGCTTGGCTTTAAGAACTGATGTTTATACCTTACTTCGTGAATCAGATGAATCTACAGATAAGTTTGAGCAATATGTAGTTAATTGTAATTGGAAAAACCATGATATTTTAATTCTATTAGTAAAAAGGGTTTTAACATATTTTGGAGATAATGTCAAAGATATGGATCTTGAGAAAAAAAATCAATATGAATTAAATGATGAATTGTCCAAAATTATGGATACTAGATTTACACATACATTTGCATGGAAAAACAAGCCGACACATAAAGTTATAATGTCTTTAATTCGCAGTAGGCCAAGAGATATGATTAAACTATGTTCTTTAGCTGCAAAAGCTGCATATGACAGAGAGGAGAATACTGATAAAATCAGGGATATAGATTTTGAAAAGATATTACCAGAATACTCGTCAAATAGGTTACAAGATATTGTAAACGAGTTTAAGAATGAGATGGTTAATCTTGAAGCATTATTATATAGGATGGCGCCAACGAGAAAAGAAATAAACGAAAAGCAAAAAGATTTATATGTATATACGACGGCAGAACTTCTTAAAAAGATAAAAAATGTGCAACAAAATATAAAATTAGAGTTAATATATAAAAGAGAAAAAAATATACCTACTGAACCTAGTGATATTGCACATTTTTTATATAAAATTGGATTTATTACAGCAAGAAAAATTATCAATGGTAAAATAGAAAGAAAATATTATGATGAAAAAAAACAATTATTAAAAAGTGGCCAAATTGGGGATGGAGGATATAGCTGGGAAATTCACCCAGCATACAGAAGCGCAATCTCGACATCACAGAAAAATAGTTGGATGAATACTGTCAAAATAGAAGACTAGTTAAACTATATAACAGATAAAAGGGGAATGGCCTAATTCTTGAATTCATTATAAAATTTTTTTTATTTTTATAATAATTTTAAATTCAAAAAAGGATAAAATGGTGAGAATATATCAATAAAGGGGTCAGGGCTCAACTTTTATCTTGGTTTGCTACCATAACTTACAATATTTTCACATTCAAAAAAAATAAATTGGATATAATATTTAATAATATAATAATCATAGAAGCAATTGTTGAGGAAAATATTTGTTTCTGCGTCTCAAATATTGCAAGGCTCAGCCGTGATATTTTGAAATTTATCAGATGTTTGATATACTTTGGATATACAAAAGAGTTGGAGTATATTATGATTGTAACAATTTCAAAATGGGGTAACTCGCAAGGATTAAGACTTCCGAAAGATGTGATGAAAGAGTTAAACTTATC
>JALVEG010000322.1 GCA_027031145.1 Saprospiraceae bacterium
TCCAAAGCAGGTTTTTCCACAAAATATCGATATTTTTAAAATTAGCGGTTTTCATCCAGTCAATATGTTCCAAGACAGTACTGTGGAAATCGTGTTTATTTTGATGATCCATCCACATTTTCCAGTCAGCTTCGGATGAACCTAATTTTATAGCTTCTTTATGCCATATTTCTATGTGTTTTTTGTAAATATATTCATTGCTTCCTTTTGCCTGATCTGAAAAAACCAGTTTGCCTTTGGGCTTCAAAATTTTATAAATTATCTCAAATAAATTTTTCTTGTCATGATCCTCAATATGATGAATAGATATGCTTGATACTACCAGATCAAATGAATTTTCTTTAAAATTGAGTTCTTTAAAGTCCATTTGGTGGTATATGATCTTAGTGCGGTCTTTGAATCGCAATTTGCTGAAGTTTAAAAAATCTCCTGAAATATCTACTACTTCTATTATCGATCCGGAAAATCTATTTATTACTTTATCCGTAAGATTACCCGAACCGCAACCCAGTTCAAGAATTCTTTTTGGTTTGAATTCTCGAGGAATGTATTCCAAAATTGCATTTAGCATATCATCATACCGGGGAACTGCTTTTCTCAGTAATTCCGGATAATCTTCACTTATTTTATTATAAAATTTTTGAACTTCCATATTAAATTTATATTTAAATTCAATGATGAGGTCCGGGTGGTAAAAATAACAGACCGATTATCAAAGCTGACCAGATAACATAATTGCCCAAACTCGGTGGTGGTATTTGTATCAATTTGCTTGAAGTTTTATTTTTTTGTATCCTTACCGTAAGTTCGTTGGTTTTGATAGGGGATAGATTATTATTATTGTAAATAAATTCCAAGCCATAAATGCCATCCGGAATATTATTTATTTTAAGGGTTTTAATATTTGAATTTGAAATAATGAGTTTGTCAGCATCTTTGTTTAAAATGTTCTTCATTGTAACAGAAGCTTTATACATCGGTTTGTTTGGAATAATCATAAGACTACCTGTGTTTTCAGTATCTTCCTGATAATTTGTTACTATATTTTTGGCACAGGAAGAAAACACCAAAGCTAAAACTATTAAAAATAAATATGGAAGATTTTTCATCATTCGAAATTTTAATTAATAAACAACAATTTCTTTTGATTGTAAAAATAATAAATTTTACTTAAAAAAGCAATAGTTCAAGCATTTTTTTAAGGTATCTACTCAGGTAAAGGCTTTTGAAATGAAAAAATTCAATTTTTTTGCCAGATGAGGCTCATTTTTTGAAGGCATAACTTGTCCCGCAAAAAGGCGGGAGTGGAGCTACGTCAAAAAAATAGCTGAAATATCGTAAAAAAAGTGTTTTTTTCATTCAAAATGATTCTACCTGAGTAGATACTTTTTAAGTAAATTTATAATTTTGAAAGAATTGGTAATGAAACGAACGTGAATTTTTTTAATCATAAAATACACACACCTGTGTGCCAAAGCACTTCGGTGCGCAGGCACAAGTGAATGATTATCCGTCAGCTGACGGACATGTGAGTTCCTGAATGCCATGCCTGCAAAAGTGTTTTACGGCAGGCAGGTATTCAAATTTTTATTAATTTTTTACTAAATAAAAATTTTAACAGATGAAAAGTATTATCTTCGCATACATAATTTGAAAATATGCAAATAGAACTTTGGTGTATCGGGAAAAACAGTTTTGATTTTGTAAAAAAAGGAGTTGAAGAATTTGCTTCAAGATTAAAGCATTATACCAAATTCAATATTTTGTATTTTGATGATGTGAAAAAAGGAAAAAAAGATAGTCCGTTGCTTGTAAAGGATAAAGAAGGTAAAATGATATTAAACAAATTGGCGGATAAAGATTTGTTGATTTTATTGGATGAAAAGGGTAGGGAGATGGATTCAGTAAAGTTTTCCGGGTTTATTGAAAATAAAATGCTTCATTCGTCAAAGAAAGTGATATTTCTTATCGGAGGAGCATTTGGTTTCTCTAAAAACGTCTATGAAAGAGCGAATGAAAAGTTGTCATTGTCAAAAATGACATTTTCTCATCAACTTATACGGGTTTGTTTTGTTGAACAATTGTATAGGGCATTTTCTATTTTGAAAAATGAGAAATATCATAATGAATGATGGGAGGCTATGTTGCATGTTGCAAGATTCATGTTTCATGTTTCAAGTTTGGAAGTTTGGAGGTTTGAATATTTGGTTTTTTTTGTTCTTTATTCTGGGTTCGTTGTTTTTAAAGCGGGAGGGGCGGACTGTCAAATTTATTTGACAGAAAATATAGTTTTGTAGCAAAAAAAAAGTGAATATCATTTAAAGCCCCAGAGGGGCGACATTATGGTAGCACCAGGTTAGCGCAACCCCACAGTTATTTTGGCGGTCTCGGCTAAGCCGAGATGTGGCGAAGCAAACAAAAATAGTGACAAAATAAGAGAGCAACCTGGAGTTAGATGGTTTGGCGTTTTGGAATGTAGGGATATTTGGATTAATGGAATAATGGATGATTGGAAGATAGAAAACTGCGATTTAGGACTCTAAAGCACGACTGCAAGGAGTGATTTTGAAGCCGGTTTATAAAAAAATGAACTATAGAATAGAAGTAAAGGTTTTGAAGTTTTTGAATATCGAACAATGAAGAGGATTTATGATTTAAGAAGTGAAGAAGCGAAGTCAGAGACACTTGCCTATCAGGAAAGCCAAGCTGTCTGAATTAGGATTTTTTGTTCTATGTTTTGTATTCTTTGCTTGCTCGCAAACCTTATAGGTTTTCAAAACCTATAAGGTTTAAAAAACTAATGATTAAATGAGTAGATGAATATACATTATGTTA
>JALVEG010000323.1 GCA_027031145.1 Saprospiraceae bacterium
TCCTGCCCCTTTACCTTCTTCCTGTTTTTTCTTTTGCAATTCTTCCAGTGCTTTTCTCAGTTCTGCCTGTCTTTTGGCAGCTTCGGCAAATTCTTTAGCCATTCCTCCTTGCTTTCCCCTTCCTTTCTTCAACATCTTTTTAAGGCTGTTCGTAAGATTTTTCTGTCCCTCAGCAATCTTATCCATCGGTTGATTTCCTTTTTTTCCTGACTTCCCTGATTTCTTACCTGAACCACCCGGTTTATTGCACGAACCGGACCCCGGTATTCCTGAGGCATTTTCTTGCATTTGCTGCATTGCTTCATCAAGCATCAAAGCAAGATCATTCAATCCCTTCATCGCTTCATGCTGATATTTAATTATCAAAGGAAAATCTTTAATTTCAGGTCTTATACCATCTTTCTCAAACTCATCGATACTACCTTTAATGCTCTTTTTTACTTCACTTACTTTTTCATTAACAAATGTTTGTATCTCCACAACCCTTTTACTCAATTCATGAAGGCTGTCTTCAACAATTTTAAAATCATCTTTTACCTTGTATTGTTCTTTTAGTATTTTGTTAAATGCATGAGAATTGACTATTACCCCATCCGTTTTATCCATCAATCCCTCCTGATCAAACGATAATGTGAGTATATTTTCCAATAATTGCCTCAAAGCTTTCATATCTTCCTCATGCTGTTCCTTACTACTACCTTCCATTTGCATTTCAAGACTATTAGCCATACTTTTCATTTTTTGAGCAGCACTTTTCTGTGATTGAGCAGCATTTTGCGGTTTATTTTTTTCTATTTGATCTTTGCTTTTTTCCATGTCATCCTCTATTTCCTCCATTTTCTCTTCATTGTCATCAGCAAGATTCTTAGGAACTTCCAGTTCTTTATTTTTTTTCATTAAATCCGAAACTTTCTCTTTAACTTTTTCAAATTCTTTATTTAATTCTTCCTGTTTCTTTTTCAATTCATCTTTATTTTCCGGATTCTTTTTAGTTTCTTCACTCAGCTTTTCCTGTTTTTCAGCTAGCTCATTCAATTTATCAATGCTCTCCTGCAACTCTTTCTCAACTTCCAATTGCTTGAATAACTCCAGCAATCTGTCCATCTGCTTTTCCACTTTCTCCTGATCCATACTCATTTCATCCATTTTATCCAGCATATCATCTTTTTGCAGGTCTTCCATCATCTCCTGTATCTTTTCAAGCAGGTCTTTTTGCTCTTGGGAAAGAGATTCCTCAAACATTTTTTGTATCTTTTCCTGCTTTTCCAAAATGGATTCATTTTCCTTTTTAAATTCATCCTGATTCTTCAGGTTTTCGTCCAGTTTCTTCTTTGCTTCTTCAAGCATTTTTTTCAATTCCTCTTCTTTTTTTAGAAGTTTTTCCAATTCTTTTTTATCCTGCCATTCCGGATTTTTCTTTTGCAACAATTTTTCCCTCAATCTTTTCAATTTATCTCTTATTTTGGCAGACTCCTTCATTATTTTTTCAAGATTGTCTTTAATATCCTCCTCATTTTCATTTTCTTTCTTTTCAAATTCCTCTTCTGTGGGCTTTCTGTATTCCAGCATTCCTGTTCTGGCGGATTTAGGACCGTTTACACCGTCATTATCATATGTTTCAAAGTAGTATTTAATATATTCACCAGGTTTTAGTCCTATGTCTTTTAAATCAAAAAAATACTTAAAACCAACGTTATTGGATTTATCAATATCTATTTTAATCTTCTTAAAATCTTTTTCCCTGTCATTACTGTCAAAAACTTTCACATTAAATGTTACAGATAAAATACCATAATCATCAGATGCATCACCGACAAAATAGAATACAGAATGATCAATTGAATCTCTGAATTGTTCCATATTGATCACCGGAAATTTATCTTTTACCACATTGATTGAATATGAAACAGAATCAGGTTTGCCGATTCTTTTATTCAATATAAATATTTTGTAAAATTCATCTTCACGTACCTTTTTATCAAGAACATAACTATCCTTACTTCTTCTTTCAGCCTTGAATAATTTATTGTCAGAATTAAAAAACAAACTTAAACTATCTGTATTAATAGCTTGAAAATCCCATCTCAGTTTTGTGCCTTCCGGAACAACAATATCTCCAGTATTTTCAAAAACATCATCTTTCTGTCCTGTATATGAAGGATAATCGGCAAAGATTTTGAACTCTGTTATCAATGGTTTGGGAATTACTTCCAATGTGTATTCTTTGGAATTCACTTTACCCGAAAATATGTGAAAATCAACCGGTTTTTGAACATTTTTAAAATGATAAACAAATTTATCTCCGGATTTTTGCAATCTGTATTGAAAATTATTGATATCGATATAAACATCCGAAGGGATATATTCTCCTGTAACTTCAACCATGAGATCAACATCTTCATATTGAACGATTTCCAGTTTATCATTCAATATTTTGAAGTGAAATGGAGCCGGTTGTTCAAAATCCTTATCGTTTTGAATAATACGAGATGTACTACTTTCAATAATTCCAGGTGCAATTAAAAATAGTAAAAACAGAATAAGAGCTGGCGGAATCAGATATTTTAAATATTTTTTATTTTTTTTAAGATTAATTGCGGATTTAAAAGGAACAAGTTTTATTTTTTCACTTTTTTGATCAATCCCTGCAAATAACAATTGATTGTCATGTTGGATTTTTGCCTGATCATAAAGTTGAAGTACATTCAATAATTTATCTTTTACATCGGAAAAATGATCACCGATTATAGTCGCTGCCTTCTCTCTTGAAATAGTTTTTCCAAGTTGGAAGTATTTTGTCAACGGATAAACCACCCAATACAATAACCC
>JALVEG010000324.1 GCA_027031145.1 Saprospiraceae bacterium
ACCGTGTCCTGAATTCCACATTGAGCTATTGCGGAAAAACCGGACATGACAAACAGGGATATAAGCAAATATACAAGTCGCTTCATAATTTCACTATACACAGATAAAGACTGCTTAAACAACGATAACGCTGCATGGTTCTAAAAAGAATTTAAATATTTATTGATATTTTCTTTTATCCTTTGATTGATATCAGGTGCAAAAGCCCTGTAAAACTTTTTACCTGTCATCCTCTCATAAAGCTCGATATACCTTTCACTTACGAGCTCTACAAATTCCCGGGGCAAATGAGGTAATTTCTGACCTTCCAATCCCTGAAATCCATTTTCAATAAGCCACTCTCTGACAAACTCTTTAGAAAGTTGTACCGGTTTTTCACCATTTTTAAGTTTTTCTTCAAAACCTTCAGCGTAAAAATACCTTGAACTATCAGGAGTATGAACCTCATCAATTAAAATAATCTCATCATTGAAAAACCCAAACTCATACTTAGTATCTACCAGAATCAAACCTCTTTCTTCGGCCATTTTCGAACCGATTTCAAAAAGTTTGTATGTATAATCCTCCAATACGGCATACTGTTCAGGAGTTACTATCTTTTTTTCGAGAATTTCCTCTTTGGAAATATCTTCATCATGCCCTTCATCAGCTTTAAATGCCGGAGTGATTATCGGTTTGGGAAACTTTTGATTTTCAATCATATTATCAGGCATTCTAACTCCACAAAGCATTCTTTCCCCTGAATTATATGTTCTCCAGGCATGTCCGACAAGATATCCTCTGATAACCATTTCCAAACGGATAGGATTACATTTTTTTCCGGCACTTACATTGGGGTCAGGAATTGCTTCCAGCCAATTGGGAACAGCATCTGATGTTGCCTCAAGAAAATGCGCTGACAATTGATTCAGCACCTGCCCTTTATAAGGTATTGCTTCATACAGAACATGATCAAATGCTGAAATCCTGTCTGTTGCTATCATTATTAATTTATCATTAACAACATATACATCTCTTACTTTGCCTTTGTACACACTCTCCTGTCCTGTGAAATTAAAATTTGTTTCTTTAATGCTTTCCATAAAAAAATGTTTATTTATTAATATTAAATATTTTCAATAATTTACTAAATATCTGATCTTCATTTAAGTCCGTTTCCAAAACACCCCCGAAAGCATAAGAAACTTTTCCCGTTTCTTCCGAGACAATAATAGCTGCCCCCTCTCCTATTTCGGTTGCCCCGATAGCAGCCCTGTGCCTTGTGCCGTATTTCTTTGGAATATTGGGATTGGAAGAAACCGGTAAAATAGTTCCGGCTGTATATATCTTTTCATCGATAATGATTACCGCACCATCATGTAAAGGAGTATGTTTATTAAAAATGCTTTCCAGGAGTTCCTCACTAATTTCTCCATTAATAACCGTGCCGTTTTTATCAGTAAGGACAGGGTCATTATAAGAAGTAAAAATCATCAAAGCCCCTGTCTTGGATTTAGCCATATCAAATATAGCTCTTTTTATTTCATTTATTTTATCTGAATTCAGTGTTTGAATATTAAGATTTTTATTAAAATACTTTTTTAGAAAAGTAAATCTGCCCTTAAGAGTGGAATTCCCTAAGTACAATAAAAACTTCCTTACTTCCGGTTGAAAAATAATGATCAGGATAATAACCCCGAAAGCAACAAACTTACCTAAAAGCAATACGAGCAATCTCATTTGGAGCAAATTCACTATCCACCATATAACATACAGAAGTAATACTCCTATAATAATATTGAAAGCTATAGTTCCTTTCAGCAATTTATAAATTAAATAAAGGAAATAAGCAACAATTAATATATCAAGAATATCAAGAATTCTAATATTTATAAATCCAATATCAAATAAAAACATTTGCAATTTTTATTAATTCCAACTTCAAATTTAGCTTATTAATTTATTAATAACGAAAAACAATATTAAAAATATCTAAAAGGTAGAAATAAAACAATATTTCTTAAACATTTTTGTTAAAATAAAGTAATATTCATTAAAAAGTATCTACAGTGGTAGAATCATTTTAATTGAAAAAATTCACTTTTTTCGCCATATTTATGCTTTCTTTTAACGTAGTGCTGTTGTGCTTTCAAAACATAAGCTTCATCTGGCAAAAAATAAATTTTTTCATTTCAAAAGCATCTTACCTGAATAGATACCATAAAAAATAAAAACCAATTGACATGAAATTAAGACCTGTTTTTCCAATGCTAATTACTATAATGATCTTTTTATTAATAGCATGTACTCCAAAAGTTCAAACGGTAACAAAAAGCAAACCGGATGTAATTCCACAAGAAAATTCCGTATCAATTATCAATGCAGAAAGAACCAGCGCAAATCCTAAAGAAGAGTTGAATACAAAATTTTTAAACAAAAAAATACCTGTGGATCCTTCTTTCAGAAGAGGTATTCTGGACAATGGTATGCATTATTTCATCAAAAAAAACAGTAAACCCGAAAACAGAGTAGAATTGAGATTGGCTGTAAAAGCAGGATCTATTCTTGAAGACGATGACCAAAAAGGTTTAGCTCACTTTATTGAGCACATGCAATTTAACGGTAGTGAACATTTCAGTAAAAATGAATTAATAAATTATCTGGAAAAAGTCGGAACTCAATTTGGTCCCGACTTAAATGCCTATACAGGATTTGACGAAACGGTATATATGCTACAGGTAAGAACTGATGCAGAAAATCAGCTTGATACCGGTTTATTAGTAATCTATGACTGGGCAGGAAAAGCCAGTTTTGATCCTGAAGAGATAGATAAAGAAAGAGGGGTTGTGATTTCTGAATGGAGAACCGGACTGAGTCCTGATCAGAGGATGCGAAACAAATATCTGCCTGTGATGTTAAAAGGTTCGAGATATGCCGAAAGACTTCCAATCGGAGATCCTGATATTGTAAAAAATGCTGATTATGAAACTATAAAAAGATTTTATTTTGACTGGTACAGACCGGATCTTATGGCTGTAATAGTAGTCGGAGATGTAGATGTTGACAAAATGGAAAACAAAATTAAATCCATGTTTTCAAATTTTAAAAATCCGGCAAATGAACGAAAAAGAACAGAATATTCCGTTCCTCCTCAAAAAGGGACTGAAGTGGTAGTTGTATCTGACAAAGAAGCGCCTTTCACAACTGTGCAAATGATGAATAAATTACCACATATTGAAACAAAAACCAAAGCGGATCTATTGGGAAGTATTGAAAGGCGATTATTCAACATGATGTTCAATGCCCGTCTTGATGAAATACGAAATTCTCCAAATCCGCCATTCACTTTTTCATATACCGGATATAGCAGCAATATCGGTGATATTGATTCTTATGTATCATTCGCTATGGTTCCGGAAGGAAAAGCAATTGACGCAATTAAAACTTTCACTAAAGAAAACATGAAAGTGCTAAAATTCGGTTTTACCAAATCAGAATTCGACAGACAAAAGAAAAATTTACTTAAAAATGCCGAAAGAGCATTTAAAGAAAAAGATAAAACAGACTCCAGAAATTATGCTTCAAGTGCCATCTATTATTTCCTTAATAACAATCCTTTACTTAGTGAGGAACAGTATTATAATTTTGTGAAATTGCATTTGAATAACATTAAATTAGCTGATGTAAATAGTTTAGCTAAAAAATGGATCACAGATGACAACAGGGTAATAATAGTTACCAGTCCTGACAAGGAAAATGCAAAACTACCGGCTAAAGAAGACATATTAAATGCGATTAAAAATACAAAAGCTGAAAATATTGAAGCTTATGTTGATAATGTCTCCAAAAAACCATTATTTGACAAGAAATTATCTCCTGTTTCCATAGTTGACTCAAAAACCTTTGATGATTATGGAATCAAAAAGATAGTCTTAGCAAACGGTATAGAGGTTTATCTTAAAAAAACAGATTTCAAAAATAATGAAGTTAGTTTTACCGCATATAGTCCGGGAGGAACATCACTTTATGATGATCAGGATTACAATGATGCCAAATGGGCTTCAAGGGTAATAAATCAGACGGGAATTGCTGATTTTAGCAATACTCAATTAGATAAATTATTGACAGGTAAAAAGGTTTCCGTTCAACCGGGTATATCATCTCTTTATGAAAACATCAGGGGGAATGCTTCTATTGATGATATGGAAACAATGTTTCAATTGATAAATTTATATTTTACTGCACCTCGAAAAGATTTAAATGCTTTTAAATCATTTGTTGCAAGAAATGCGGGACTTTACGCTAATTTATTGAAAAATCCTCAATACTATTTCATCAATGAAAGTAACAAAATTAAATTCAATAACAATCCGAGGTCTGGAGGATTTCCATCTGCAAAAGAAATTAACAGCCTTGATCTTGATAAACTTTTCAAAATATACAAAGAAAGATTTAGTGATGCGGGAGATTTTAAATTCTTTTTTGTCGGTAACTTCGATGAAAACAAAATTACAGAATTAGTTCAAAAATATCTTGGAAACCTGCCTTCCACAGGAAGAAAGGAAAAAGGAATAGACCGCAATGCTGATTTGCAAAACGGAAAAATAAACAAAACATTATATTATGGAGAAGCGCCAAAAACTTATGTTGATATTACATTTCACGGTGATTTTGACTGGAATAAAGACAACGAATATGTTTTAATATCCATGGTAGATATTTTGAAGATTAAATTAAGAGAATCTCTACGTGAAGACAAAGGTGGCGTATATGGTGTCAGAGTATATGGTTTTGCATCAAATGAGCCAAAAGAGGATTATGTTGTAAACATTTCATTTAACAGTGATCCCGACAACACTCAAAACCTTATAGATGCAGCATTTGAAGTAATTGACAAATTACAAAAAGAAGGACCTGATGATGAAGTTATGACAAAAGTTACAGAAACTCAAAGACAATCCAAAATTAAAAATCTTAAAGAAAACAGGTATTGGCTTAATAAAATGCGTTCCATTGTTCAAGACAATTTAGATTTTTCTGAAATCAAACTGGAAACTCTTGAAAAAAGAATTTCCAAACTGACAAAAGAGGATATTAAACAAGCTGCAATAAAATATTTGGATAAAGATAACATGATTCAAATTGAGATGTATCCTGAAAATTATAAAAAATAGTTTATCAGAAAATACTGTGCAAAAGAGGTGCCATTGTTATGACATCTCTTTTTATTTTATATATAAACAGAATTCAATTCAAACGGGAAAATTATCTCAAGGTACATTTTCCATTTTCAAAGCAATAATTTTATAATATTTTTTGTTTTAACGTATGTTATTGTCAAAGTATCTAATTTTATTCTTATCAATATAAATAGTTATTAATGAAGAAACTGCTTTTATTTATTTCATTTTTATATATTTTAAATATTAATGCTCAAAGTCACTTGAAATTTGGTGAATGGAAATCATATCTGCCATATAAAAATACAACAAAAATCTCAGAAACTAAAAACAAAATATTTTGCTCTACATATATATCTTTGTTTTCAATAGACAAAGAGGATTTTTCAATAACATTATATGATAAAACAAATTATCTCAACGATGTTGATATAGCAGATCATTGCTATGATCCTTACAACAACCAACTGATAATAGTTTACAGCAATGGAAATATTGATATTGTTACAGACGATGCGACTTACAATATTCCTGATATAAAAGATAATTTGTCGATACTCGGACATAAAAAAATAAATGATTTAATCGTTCCTGAGAAAAAATATGCATATATGGCTTATGATTTTGGAGTAAGCCAGTTTGATTTGGAAACATTTGAATTCGGATTTACTTGTTTTACTGATTTCAATGTTAATTCCATTATGCAAATAGGAAATATCTTATACATGGGAAGTGATGCTGGAATATTTAAATATGATTTTCACTCAGAAGGGAATCCTGCTGATATTTTGCAATGGGAAAAAATATCTGGCGATACGTGTTCCAATCTGGTTGAATATAAAAACAATTTATATTGCAGATCCGGTAAAAAAATATTAAAATATAAAAGTGCATTTGATTTTGATACGGTTTATATTAATGAAAATGATTATCAGATAAAATTTCTAAACTCATCAGATAATTATTTAATTATTGGAAAAACAAATGCAAATATCAATAAAAGTATTGTTGATTTTATTGATAGTACAGGAAAAATTTTAAGTAAGGAAAACTGCCTTGCGTATGTAAGCGATGTTATTATTGATGAAACAGGAAGAGTATGGTATTCTGATTTATGGTCAAATTTAATATGGTCGCAAAATATAGAATCCGACTGCAATACTATCTTTATAGACGGTCCTGAATCAAATGAATGTGCAGACATTGAAACACAAGACAATAAAATTTTTATAGCATCCGGAGGGGCAAATAAAATCAATTATACTTATGCAGATACACGAAGTGGTTTTTTTATTTATGACGGTGATAAATGGAACAACTATCACGAATATACTCTTCCTGTAATATCTGAAAATAACCTTAGTAATTTTCTGACAATAGAACCTGCATCTGATGGAAAAACGGTATTTGCAGGTACTTTTTGGGGTGGTTTGGTTGAATTGAATACTGAAGATAATTCGACTAAACTCTGGGATAATACCAATTCTGCTTTAGGAGTCGCTCAGGGTGATTTTTTAAGAACCAGAATTGCCGATATGCAATTTGATGATAACAACAATTTATGGATTACAAATTTCCTCTCCCTAAAACCTCTTGTCGTATATACAAACGATGGTAACTGGTTCTCTTTTGAACTCCTAAACGGAACAAATCAAATAGCTGAAATGACAATTGACAACAATGATTTTAAATGGCTGAAAGTTGTAAATAACGGCATATTGGTTTATGATAATAATGGTACTATCAATGACTATACAGATGACAGACAGATTTCCATTACAAAATCGAATACAGAAAATATGATTTCCAATAATGTTACCGCACTAAAAACAGATCTGGATGGTAATGTATGGGTTGGAACAGACCAGGGTCCCATTGTATTTGAATGCACGAGTGGTATTTTCGATAGCAACTGTACTCCGACAAGAAAAAAAACCGTATTGGAGGGTATTCCTGCTTATGTTCTGGATAAAGTTAATATTACAAGTATTGAAGTAGACGGGGCAAACAGAAAATGGATAGGAAGCACAAGCGGATTGTATATACTTTCTGCCAGCGGGGAAGACGAGTTAATGCACTTTACGATAGACAACAGTCCATTATTCGATAATATTATTACATCTTTGGCTTATAATGGTAATACGGGAGAGATGATAATCGGAACAATAAAGGGTGTTTTAAGTTATAAAACCCAAACAACTGAAGGTAAAACAAGAAACAGTACTGCTGCTTATGCTTTTCCCAATCCTGTACCACCTGATTATTACGGTCCTGTTGCCATAAAAGGACTGGCTCGTGATGCAAATGTAAAAATAACAGATATAACAGGAAATTTGGTTTATGAAACAAAAGCACTTGGAGGACAGGCAATATGGGATGGCAATGATCTTCATGGCAACAGAGCTGGATCCGGAGTTTATATTATTTACAGTACAGGAACATCCAGTTTTGACGAACCTGAAGCAATTGCATTGAAGGTCTTTTTCATCAAATAGGATCTTCTTGCTTAGACGGGCTAATACGCAAAGAAAGAAATAAATGAATATTTAGCGCATAGCACTAAAATCCAAGGTTAAATCCATAATAAAAAGTATTGTTTTTCCCCTGATAAAAATCCGGAGTAAACTTTTGCATATCCTGTCCTTTGGCCAAATTATATTGATACCCTGCTTTCAAATAACAATTATAGGCAAATTCGTATTGAAATTGCATATTAATAATAGTATTTTCCCATCTTACTTCCTGCATAAACGGATATGTAACCGCTTCATGCCCATCTATATATTCATATGATCTGCCATGGCGGGCATGAGAATATTCTGCTTTGATCAGCATCCTCTGAAGTGGTTTATAGCCAATTGCTAAAAACAACTCATCAGAATTGGATCTTAAATAATGTCCCATATTGTATCCGCTTGTTTCAAAAGTTGTTGTACTGATATAATGCTCATAAACTATAGGTCGTGTTCTGGTGTATTCGGCAATCAAATACATATTATCCAGAAGACTACCACTATTTTTCACACCTATTTTATAACCGAAAGGATTATATTTATCAGGCTCTTTAATCCTGGCAACCTTCAATTCATCGATAAACAATGTTGCATAAAAATGAAAACCTTTCAACATTCTTATGCTGATATCCAAAAACATTTGGGAGTTTTGTCCAACGCCTTTACCTGCACTATCAGTCGAATTTAGCCAGTGGTCAACCGGTTTATAAAATAAAAATGGAATCAGATATGCAGGATGGGGATTCATATCACTGTAAACAATAGAATTTCCAAAGGAAAACTTGATCTTTTCAAAAGGCGTTACAGTATACATATTAGCAGCGACATATTTTGGATGCATGACATCACGTCTATTGCCATTGCTTGTGGTATATGATCGTACACTATCTATTACATTTGATACAAGCCATCCGTGAAAATAATTAAAGTCAAACCATCTTACCGGTTTCAGATGCAATTTTAATTGAGCTATTGATGGAGGCTTTGAAGAAAATATATTTGCTCCGTGATAATTGTTTCCCCATTGAAGATGATCCTTTACCAAACTGACTGAACCGAACTTCCAGGAATACGAGATCCCTCCTCTCATTTCGCTATAATCACCACCTCCGGATTTTCTCCCTTTGTAATTACCTCCTTCATCTGTTGTAAAATATATTTTATTTGAGAGAATTTCCGAAACATTATTATCCCTAAGATTAGCCCAGGCACCTATTTTTTTACCTATATTCATTTTAAATGATCCTCCACCCCACCGATGAAAATTTGAACCGGAACTATTTTTAAAATATTGAATTCCCCAAATCGGTCTTATATTTAAAAAGAATACTGAATCTTTATATGAAAATCCCGGAGGTAAAATACTTAAATGCCATTTATCCAAAATACTTCCTATAACCGGAACATCAACACTTTTCAGCATAAAATGATCCAAATACGAAAATTCGGAAAGATAAAAATTAAGTTCTTTTTTTTGTCTTGAATTCAGCACCTCACGATTTTCATTGACTATTTTCAGGCGCGAAAAAATATAAACATCCGAATAAGGCTTCACAACACTATTCAGGTCAATCAGTCCATTGTTAGCCATTTCATCAAGAAAATCATAGATACCTGTCTCTGATATATGAACGGGAATTTCCTGAGAATTGCTATAAAAATAACCAAAAGTAAATAATACTATATAGATATATTTCATATTCATATTAATATCATTACTTTTTTCTTCTAAACAATGTTAAAACTCCTGATTTTTTATTCTCAGACCTGGCGACATAATCCTGCCCTGAAATAATTTGATAGACTTTACCCCAACCGGGGAAACCACCGATATTCCTGTCATCTATAAAAATATCCGCCTTAATTTTTCTGGGAATTTCAAGAGTATGATCTTCTTCCGGATAATTTTTATTCACAGCATAAAATTCAATTCCATTTTTTCTACAAAATTCAACAGCTTCATCAAGCTCTTTTCCCGAACGATATGTCCATAAGATAAGTCTATGTCCTTCTGCCTGCAACATTTTCAATGATTCAAAGGCAAATATCATAGGTTTCCCGATATTCGGATATTTATCTTCCACTATCGTACCGTCAAAATCTATAGCTATTATTTTACTGTCCATTTTATAAACTGAAAGGATTTATTAATTAAAATATTTTCCACCAGTGCTTTTTCTTTTCTTTTCCATAACCATAGCCATAACCGTAACCATAACCATAGCCATAGCCATAACCTTTCTTATAATTTGTACCGTTTAGAAGCAATCCCAGTTCCGGCAATCTATGGTCGTTATACAACATTTCAACAATATTAAGCATTCTTTTATCAAGATAATTTGCTTTTACGACATAAATAGTCATATCGACATGTTCACTCAATAGTAATGTATCTGAAACCATTCCGACAGGAGCAGAATCAACAATTATAAAATCGTACTGCTCTTTTAATCTGTCAAAGAGAATTTTAACAGTATCTCTCATTAAAACTTCTGCAGGATTAGGAGGAATTTCTCCTGAAGTCAAAATATCCAGATTTTGAACTTTTTCCGAATGTATTATTGCTTTTTCCAAATCAAAATCCTGATCAATTAAGAAATTTGTAATACCCGTATGCGTTTCCAGTCCAAGATATTTATTGATTTTCGGAACTCTCAAATCCATTCCCAACAACAAT
>JALVEG010000325.1 GCA_027031145.1 Saprospiraceae bacterium
TGATAATACCTATAATGATATTAAAAACATAATTTTGCTAAGGTCAAATAACTGTCGTGATTGGGAGGCATTATTAATTAAGAAAATAAGTGATAATACTATTAACAGTGCTATTGATAAGCATCCTCTGATTGGTAACAATTATTATAAATTAAAAATAATATCAAATGACGGAACTTATTTTTATTCTGAAATAGACAGCGTATATATAAAAGAAAAATTTAATATATTACTATCAAATGTAATATCTGCAAATGATGCTTTAACATTTGAACTGACTAAGCCTGCAAATCTTTCTTTTGAAATATATGACGTCAATGGAAGATTGTTGAAACACTATCCTCAACGACTTTATTATCAAGGAAAAAATACGGTAAAAACTATTGATCTTGAAAGCGGACTTTATTTACTCGGAATGAGGACTGACGGGGGTTTATTTATTGAAAAAATAATTGTACACAGATAGAATAAATACTAATGACTTTTGACTCTTTAATAATATTAAAATGAAACCCAAATTAAAATTTTTAATTGTCGATGATCATGTGATTTACAGAAGAAGTCTTATGATGACCATTAAAAGATTATTTCCCGATAGTATGTTCGATGAAGCCGGAAACGGTTTGGAATTTCTGGAAATTGTCAAAAAAGAAGATTATGATTTGATATTTATGGATATGAAAATGCCCGAAATGAATGGTATTGAAGCAACGAAAATAGCGAAGGAAATATCACCTGATCTCAAAATACTTGGTATTTCAATGTTCAATAAAGATGATGTAATCGACGGATTTATACGGGCAGGTGCTCAGGGTTTTATCCAGAAGGGTGGAACTCAGGAAGAAATCAAGCAAGCAGCGGAAACGATATTGAACGGTGGAAAATATTTCACAAATATTTTTGAGTAATTATAAAAATTAATTCTATATGAAAAATACTAAAACACTTTGCTTTTTTATAATATTTATTATTTTAAACTCAAGTTTGTTTGGACAGGACATAGAAAGGATCATAAAATCCAAACCATTTGACTTTTCGGGCAGAGTTTATGTGGGAACTTCTTTTTACAATGCCAAAAACAGATATAGCAGACGTGCTCCCTTTTCATATATTTTGAGTGGTTCACCTGTTATTACAATTTACGGTATTAGGTTTCCTTTCCGTTTTTCATTTAATAATAACAAATTTGATTTTTCAAAACCTTATAATCGTTTTAGCCTTAATCCTTCGTATAAATGGATAAAATTGCATCTCGGACATTGCAATATGAGTTTTTCTCCTTATTCTTTATCAGGTCATATTTTTTGGGGAGCAGGTATTGACCTTAATCCGAAATTGTTCCGGTTTTCAGCAATGTATGGCACTTTGGAAAACGTAAGATATCAAACCGATACACTAAATATTAGCCCGGAACTTTTGAAGCAATTCAAGAGAAAGGCTTATGGTATAAAAATAGGAGTTGGCAATAGCAACAATTATTTTGATATAAGTTTATTCAAAGCGGAAGATGATAAAAATTCCATATCAGGAAATTATAAAATAAAACCGGCAAGTAATGTAATTGTTGGTATATCGTCAACAACTTCTTTATTTTGGAAATTGCGATTAAGCGGCAATATCTTTGCAAGTTTCATTACGGAAAATACCAGAGGTCAAAGCCTCGATAGTATTTTAGATATTTCCAATAAATTTTTGCTAAAATCGCTGGATTTTGTAGGGGCAAATTTAAGTTCCAGAGCTAATCTTGCCGGCGATATTCAATTGTCAATACAACTCAAAATGTTTTCACTGGGACTCAAGTACAAAAGAATTGATCCTCTCTATACTTCTTTCGGAGCTTATTATTTTTATAATGATTTTGAAAACTATACTGTCAATTCATCGCTTAAATTATTGAAAGGCAAATTGAGATTAAAAGGTTCTTATGGATTGCAAAGAAACAATTTGAGTGGATTGAGATTATATTCAAATTACCGGAATATCGGTTCAGCCAATGTTTTTATATTGTTAAACAGCCATTTTAATTTGAATATAAATTATAGCAATTATCAAACGAGTCAGAAAGACGGCTTGCTGATAGTAAATGATACACTAAGGCTGGCACAGGTAAACGAAAGAATCAATATATCTCCCGGATTTTCATTTGGAAATAAAAAGCTAAGGCATTCTATTAGATTAAATGCCAGCTATCAAAAATTCAATTATTCCAACAATCCTCAAATTGCATCAAACAACAGCTCAATTGAAGGTCTGTTTTTGAGTTATAATCTGAATCATAAGAAAAGCAATACCAAATTCAAGATTGGACTGAATTATAACAAAACGGAATATTCAAATATTAATACTTCAAGATATGGAATAACATCAGGCATTAATAAGAAATTTTTGAATAAAACCCTAAATGCCAAATTGCATCTTTCTTGGAACAAAAACATTACAGATGATATTTCCGATGGAAATATTCTTTCGGTTAGAATACGGGGAAATTATAAAATAAATAAAAAACAAAGTCTTGTATTGTCACTGACTTATCTAAATAAAAATACAGTTATTCAGAAACCATATTCGGAGTTTAGAGGCAGATTTTCATATTCATTATCATTTTAAAATTTATCACAATGAAAAAGAATTATTTTACAGTATTATCAATTATTTTATTATTTTGTTGTAATATTTTCAGCATTAATAGAACATTTGCAAAAGCAGATCCGACACCAATAACTATACAAGTATTTTTGGAACCACCATATCCATTAGAATTGGCGGCATATTTGGAATTGGACGAAAGACTGATTGTTA